>RFHW01000082.1 GCA_003695745.1 Methanobacteriota archaeon
ATAGGCGTTGTTTATGGCCTCTGCAAGGAGCTCGGCCGCCATCTTGGCCTCGCCGGCCTCGCCCACGTCCCTGGCAAAGCTCATCCTCGCCCACCAGATGTTGAAGATGCTCACAACCACCAGCATGGCCACCCCTACTATGAGGACCGCTTCAAGGGAGACCTGAGCTCTATCATCCATGGGATATCACCATTATGAGGTCGCCTACTGTGAGGGAGATCAAAAGACCTGCGAGTATGACCGGCGCGAAGGGGGCTGTCTTCTTGACCCGTATCTCCGTTAGCCTGCCCTGCCGGTGCATCTCCTTCAGCATCTCGATCTCTTCCTTCACAAGGCCCCTGGCCTTATTATCAATCTTGTCCTTCCCGATATAAATCTCTTCTGCTGGGACCATGCCCTCCTCTATGTCCTCGATCCTCACTGTGCGGTGAAGGGCCTCCTCCCTGAGGATGCCTATGGAGTTCCAGAAGAGCCTGAAGAGGATGATGGCCGCAAAGATCTCCAGGACGTATCCTGCGGCGAAGAGGGCCTCGCCTGTGTAGTAGATGTAGCCTGCGCCGGTGAGGAGCGCCAAAAGCGTCTTGACCCTCATCTCGAGCCAGTAGGAGAAGATTATGAGCGGTATGGCGAAGACGGCGCTCACTCCAAGGAGCCGGCTCAGGAGGATGGCCGCAGCGAAGACAAGGGCGTTCACACCTGTCTCCCTGATATCCTGCAGCGGCCTGAGAAAGTCCCTCAGCCGCGCCCTGGTGATGGAGGCGTATAGGCTGTAGAGGAAGATGAAGGGGAAGATGGCTAAAAAGGTGTTCAGAAAGATGGTGATCACGAAGGGATAGGGGGCGAGGACAGGCGTGAAATAGCCCTTGAGCCACTGAGGATAAAGGGGCAGGAGGGCTGCGAGGAAGAGGAACTCCTTTGCATCCCCGGCGCTCCAGCCGCCGAGGGCCCAGAAGCCATATCCAGCTATGAAGATGAGGAGGATGCCGGTGAAGAGGGGGGCCGCTATCTCCCGTCCATCAAGGAGCAGATGGCCTGCCACGCCCGCCGCAAAGAGGCTGAAGGTGAGCCTGTTCGGGATGACCCCGTCTTTTATGTCTGTATAGCTTGCTGCTGCCGCCCCGAGAAGGGCAAGCAAGGTGAAGATCATATTCTTTTAGCGCGTGATCTTTTGAATGGTCAGGTTCCTTTCTGTGCTGACCCAGTCCTCTACTGTGCGTCCAAGGTTCTGTATGGAGCCTCCCAGCGACCAGAAGATGAGCGCCGCTGCCACCACGCCGCCTGTGAGCAGTATGAACTCTATGCTGGTCTGGGCCCTTTCCCCTGTGATGAACCTCTGGATACTCCTTTTCATAGATATCATTTCTGTGGCAGGAGATATAAATACCCTTTGTTAAATCAATCTGAACATGATGAAACAAAGGTCCTCTCTTGTGATCCCTGCTTACAATGAGGCGCGGCGGATCGGCGATGTGCTTTGCGCCTATCACCCCGTGGCAGAGGAGGTGATCGTCGTTGCCAACGGCTGCACAGACTCAACGGCCCAGATCGTGAGGGATTTTGCAGAGGCCCATGGTGGTGTGCGGCTCCTCCTCTTTCCTGAGAGGCTTGGCAAGGGAGGCGCTGTGCTGGAGGGTTTTAAGGCGGCCTCCAACCAGCTGGTGGGGTTTGTGGACTCTGACCTCTCGGTGCCGCCCGAGGAGCTGAGACGCCTCTTCCATGTGCTGGAAGAAGGAGGCTTTGGGGCTGTCATCGGGAGCAGGAGGATGGAGGAGAGCAGGATAGAGGTGAGACAGCCCTTTGCAAGGCAGGTGATGAGCCGCGTCTTCAACCTCCTCATAAGGGCCCTCTTCGGCCTCAGGTTCAGGGACACCCAGTGCGGGGCAAAGGTATTTCGGAAGGAGGCGGTGGAGGCGGTTCTGGATTCCATGGGCTCGGGAGGATACGAGTTTGATGTGGAGCTTCTCTGGAGGCTTGAGAAGGCAGGTTTCACCATAAAGGAGGTGGGCATCGAATGGAGGCACTCCGGGGAGTCGAAGTTCAGCCTCGCCTATGGGCCTGCCATGGTGCTCAGGCTCCTGCTGCTGCGGCTCTCCATGGGCAAGTATTAAAGCATGGGGTGTGCAAATGAAGGGCATGCTTGCCGTGGTGATACCGGCCTATAACGAGGAGGAGTCCCTGGACAATCTTATGATGGCCCTTGAGCAGACACGGGAAGAGCTGGATTTCAAGGTCATCTTTGTGGACGACGGCAGCACAGACGGGACCAGAGAAAAGATCGAGGGATATATGAAGGCCCGTCC
This sequence comes from Methanobacteriota archaeon, assembly GCA_003695745.1. Lineage (GTDB taxonomy): Archaea > Hydrothermarchaeota > Hydrothermarchaeia > Hydrothermarchaeales > SZUA-236 > J060. Next base: position 2,301 of record RFHW01000082.1, read on the forward strand.
ATGGATAGATGTGGTCCTCCATGAGACCAACATGGGGCTTGCCCGGAGCCTCAAAGACGGGTTCTCCCACGCCGCCGCACAGGGCTACGAGCTCATCGGCCAGATGGATGCCGACCTCACCCATCCGCCGGCGCTTCTGAAGGATATGGTGAAGGCGCTGGAAGAGGCGGATGCCGCTGTTGCAAGCAGATACGTGGCAGGAGGAGGGATGAGGGATGTTCCTGGGTGGCGCGTCCTACTGAGCAGGGCCGGCAACCTAGGCTTCAGGCTTATCCTTGGCATAAGGACCCGTGACGCCACGAGCGGCTACAGGATATACCGGCGCAGGGTCCTCGAGTCCATTGACCTCGCATCAGACTCATTCGGGATACAGCTGGAGGCGACGGTGAAGGCCGAGAGAAAGGGGTTCACCATAGCGGAGGTGCCCTTTGTCCTTGCCAACCGTAAGGCAGGCAGGTCCAAGTTCAGGCTCTCCTATCTCCTCGGCTATGTGCCGCTGGCGCTCAGGCTCGCTGTGAGACGGAGATAAGCGGCTTTACCTCATTCTTCCCTGAAGACCTGCGCCTCAAAGGTGTAGGCCTGGAAATCCTCCCATGTGTAGTTGTCGAACCCTGCCTTCTGGGCTGCAAGGAGAAGGGCCTCCTCGTCTGTGAGGTTCTGCTCCTGAAAGGTGAAGGGCAGGACAACGCCTTCGAAACCCTCCCGTCTCACCAAGATGCCGCGTCCCTCCGGGACGCCCTCTGTCCTGTTGAGAGGCTCATAGCCTGAAAAGACGGTTATCACGATCTGATAGTCGCCCTCCCCCTCATGCCCAAGCCCTCTTGCAAGATGTGTGACGCTCTCATAGAGAGGGAAGAGGGCCTTCGTGTACCCTACGCAGGCCACCCTCCTGCCGTCCCGATAGACGGAGACGAAGACGGGGCTCATCTTGAAGAGCCTTGGAGAAAGGCCTCCGCTGTAGGGCCGGCCCTCCATCTCAGAGCGGGCTATCTCTATGAGGGTCCTGCCGTCCTCTGGCGTGAGCGCCATCCTCTGGAGGGCCAAATTGTAGAGGGCGAGGATAAAGAAGAGACCTGCCAGTAGGATGGCCGCCTTTCTCGCAAACCCCTTTATCTGCTCCCTGTCCAAGGTCATCTCCACATCTCCATCACAGTCCTCTCTCTTTAGAACAGGGCTGTCTGGACGCCCCGCGTTGTGATCCTCTCCGCGGTTATCTTCTGGGCCTCCCCATATATCTCCTTTGCTCTGTCCGGGTCGAAGAGCTCGATCTCCCGCTGCTCGAAGCCGAAGTACGATGAAAGACGGGCTGCACGGACCGGGTCCCTGAAAAGGGCCCTCACCAGCGGTATGAACTCCTGTGCAGCCACCTTTGTGGACACATGGCATCGCCTCGATATCTTTGCAGAGACCGCTGCTGTGAGATCCCTTTTCGCCCTTGTCCTTGCGAGCATGGCAAAGAAGGCCGGATACTGATATCTTGTGAACCGGTGGTATCGGCGCCTCTTTGACAGGGAGACGCCGCATGTCATGAGGTCGCTTGCATATCCCAGGAGACGCCAGCTCTGCCTCTTCTTTATCCTGCCGAGGAAGAGGTCGGCGCGGGAGAGGCTGTCAAAGCCCCTTGCAAGGTCTGAGGGGTCCTCATATTCGCGGGGCAGGTTCTCAGCGAGCCAGTGGAGTATGGTCTCAGGGTCCTCATCCAGGTCGTAGACGGCCTCCCTGGCCCGGGCGCAGGACTCTGTCTTGAATATGCGGGAGAGGACCTTGAATATCCCCTCCTCGGAGTCTCGCATGAAGAGGGATGCCGAGTCCTCAACACCGATCCTCCCGCCCTGGCCAAGGGACTGGAGGTCGTTTATGGCGGCGCGCAGGTCTCCGTTGGCGTTCGTTGCTATGGTGGCGAGGGCCTTCTCATCGGCCGCTATCCCCTCTTTTGCGCTTATCTCCTTCAGGACCCTGAGCACAAGGCGGCGGTCAAGCCTTTTGAACTGGAGGGCTTCGCAGAGCCCCCTGAAGTCTGCGGGCAGGGCCCATGGGTCGTTTGCAAGGAGGACGATGGGCTCTCTTGTCTTTCTGATTATGTTCTTTATCGCCGCGAGCCCGCCGAAGTCTGATCTGCCGTGGATGCCGTCCACCTCGTCAACGAGGAGTATCCTCCCCTTCTGCCCCGGGTCAAGACCTCCCATCTTGGAGGCGGTGCCCACAACCCTCTCTATATTGGTCTTTGTCCGGATGTCAGAGGCGTTTGTCTCCACGATGTCGTAGCCGAGCTCCCGGGCAAGGGCATATGCTGCCGAGGTCTTGCCTGAGCCGGGCGGGCCATGGAGGAGGAGGGCCTTCTTCTCGGCCTCGCCTCTCCGGAACTCCTCCACCCATGCCTGAAGCCGCTTCACCGAAGTGGCGTTGCCTGCTATCTGGTCAAGCCTCTGAGGCCTGTATTTCTCAACCCACAGGCGCATGAAGGGCTATCTCAGCGCGAGCTTGATGTCGCTTGCCTTCACCGTCTTCCTGCCGGCGTGGCGCGCCAGCTTTCCGGCCTCCTCGGCGATCTCCCTTCCGATGGCCTCCAGCTCCTCTGCAAGGAGCTCTGCGGCGTCGGCCCCGACCCTCAGACCTGTTGCGTTCCTTATGACTCTGTCTGCTGCTGCATTTGGTATTTCCGCCATATTTATCACCATTAAAGTATTTTTTGCCATGATATATAAATATATGCTTTTTTCTGGAGGTTTCTGAAAAAAAGGCTTACAATACTGCCGGATAAAGCCTTTAGGTATCCTTAGAAAGTGGGGGTGAATGCCCTGAAATGGGCAATAAACCTTTTCTATGAGGATTGACTAAAGGTAAATTAAAAGATTGGAGTCCGAAGATGTGGATGGGCAGGGCCATATCAGGCCTGCGGAGGGCTGAATGACTGAAAAGAGATATGCAGAGGCGGAGGGCGTTAGACTGGCCTACATCAGCAAAGGCAGGGGAGAGCCCCTTCTCCTTGTGCACGGCATCACCACCTACTCCTTTCTATGGCGCAGGATGATCCCCGGCCTGGCAAAGAGGTTCAAGGTCATCGCCCCCGACCTCCTTGGATGCGGGGACTCGGACAAACCGCCTGACAGGTCCTACTCCATCTCAGCGCAGGCAGACCTTCTGGCCCGGTTCCTAGATGCCCTTGGGATAGAGAAGGTCCACTTCACAGGCCATGACATAGGCGGCGGCATAGGCCAGATATTCGCGGTCCGCTACCCCGAGCGCACCACCTCCCTTGTCCTCATCAACACCATCGGCTATGACTACTGGCCGGTCCAGCCCATTACAAGCATGAGGATACCTATCCTGCGGGAACTAGGCATGGCAGCCCTTGACCGCGGCTTCCTCAGGCTTCTTGTCAGACGAGGCCTCTATCACAAGGACCGCGTCACAGAGGAGCTTATGGACCTCTTCAGGGCGCCTCTCAGGACGAGGGAGGGGCGGCGCGGCTTCCTCAGGCTCGCAAAATCCCTTGACAACCGCCATCTCATGGACATAGCCGGGGACCTGAAGAGGATGAAGACCTCCACGCTCATCATCAGGGGCGATGCAGACCCCTATCTCTCGCCTGAGATCTCAGAGAGGCTCCACAGGGACATCCCGGGCTCAAAGCTCATTGTCATCCCCACAGGCGGCCACTTCATACAGGAGGACGAGCCAGAGCTTCTCACAGAGCACATCATCGATTTCATAAGGGAGGAGACCGGCAAAGAGGAGGTATATGAGCGAGAAAGAGGAGATCTCCCGGCTGAAGCGTGAAATAGAGCTTTTAGAGGAGGAGCGAGACAGCCTCCTTGAGACCGCGGAAGACGCCCATACAGCGGCCCGCGTCGCAGAGGAGATAAACGCCATGGACAGGGAGGAGGAGATCATAGACACCATCCTTGAGACGGTGTGCATCATCAAAGACGTCCCCTACGCCTCCTTCCTCAGGAAGAGGAAAGAGGGTTTCAAGGTCGAAAGGGAATATGTGAACTCAGAGGTGAGGTCCAAAGTGGGGGAGGAGTTCAGAGAGGCCGACCTCCCTACGCTGAAGGGTCTGAAAAAAAGGCTCTATCTCACAAAGCCCACCATGCCGCTGGAGACCCTCCTTTTCCTGCCCCGGCCGCCCAAGGGAAAGCAGATCCACTTCTACGCCCTCCTGCCCATCTTTGTCATGGAGGAGCTATACGGAGTGCTTCTGGCCTGCACCTTTGACGAAGGAACGGGCTTCTCAGAGAGGACGATCCCGCTTCTGGAGAGGCTCTCAAAGACCGCCGTCCGCAGGATAGAGACACTGCGGCTCATGAGGACCGTGGAGGAGCTGAATGAAAAGCTCAGGGAGAGGCTTGGCGAAAAGACCCGGAGGCTTGCGGAGAGCGAGGAGCGCTACCGCACCCTCGTGGAGGAGTCGCAGGACGCCATAGTCATCGTGGACGAGAGCGGGGGTATCGTGGTCTTCAACAGGGCTGCCGAGAGGATGCTCGGCTACACGAGGGAGGAGGCCCTTGGCAGGCGGCCTGAGGAGCTTTACATACCGGAGGAGCACCTGCCAAGACACGGTAAGGGCCTGGAGAGGATGAGAAAGAGCGGGGAGGGCAGGTTGAGGGGCAGGACAATAGAGGCGCAGGCACGTCGAAAAAACGGCGAGAACTTCCCGATCGAGATCAGCTTCTTCACCTTCACCACCTCACAGGGCAGGTTCACAGGCTCCATCATACGGGATATAACAAAGCGCAAGGCTGCTGAGGAGGCGCTTCGGGAGAGCGAGGAGCGGTATCGCAGCCTAGTTGACACATCACCGGATATGATCGCCATCCACGACGAGGAGCGCATCCTATACATCAACCCTGCCGGCGCTGAGATGCTGGGGGCCAAGAGCCCTGATGAGGTCATAGGAAAAGGGATCCTGGACTTTGTCCATCCCGACCACCGTGAGGAGCTCGTGGCGCTCATGCACAGGATCCCCTATGACGAGGCGCACAGCGACTTCGTGGAGGGCAGGTTTGTCAGAAGGGACGGGAGTGTTATCGATTATGAGATATTCGCCTCGCCCACCACATACAAGGGAAAGAGGGCGCGGCAGATCGTCCTCCGCAACATCACCCCGAGAAAAGAGGCCGAGGAGGAGATTCGCAGATCCCGTGAGGAGTGGGAGCGCATCTTCACCTCCATCAGCGACTCTGTGATGATACTTGACCTTGAGCACAGGATACTGGCCGTGAACCCGGCTGCCATGAGGCTCACAGGCCTGTCTGAGAAGGAGCTATTAGGCCGGCGCTGCTACGAGATATTCCACTGCACAGACCACCCGCCTGAAGGCTGCCCACATGAGAGGCTGGTCAAGTCGAGGCATCCTGAGACTGTGGACATGGAGATGGAGGCGCTCCACGGCACCTTTCTCGTGACCGTTGCGCCTATCCTGGATGCCCAGGGGAGGATGGTGAAGACCCTTCACATCGCAAAGGACATAACAGAGCGCAAGCGGGCTGAGGAGGCGCTGCGGGAGAGCGAGGAGCGGTATCGGCGATTGTCGGATGCCTCTCTTGAGGGGATCGCCATTCATGAAAAGGGGAAGATTTTGGATGCAAATCAGACCTTTGCCGATATGTTCGGTTATGAGTTGAATGAGGTCATTGGCATGAACGCCCTTGACTTGGCAGCCCCGAAATCGAGGGAGCTGGTCATGGAAAAGATCCTCTCAGGCTATGAAAAACCCTATGAAGCCATTGGTCTGAGAAAAGATGGGACCACCTTTATAGGCGAAATCAGCCCAAAAAAGGTCCGGTACAAAGGACGTGACGTGAGGCTGGCGGCCATCCGCGACATTACAGAGCGCAAGCGGGCTGAGGAGGAGATCAGGAGGCTCAAGGACTTCAGCGAGAACGTGATAAACGAGGCGCCTGTGCTCATCGCTGTCTTTGACCGGGACTTCCGGGTCAGGGTCTGGAACAGCTTCAGCGAGAGGTACACCCAGGTGCCGAAGGAGAAGATCCTTGGCAGAAACCTCTTTGAGGTGATCCCGTCGCTCAAGAAGCTGGGCTGGGAGGAGGTCTTCAGAAAGGTCATCGAGACGGGCGAGCCCTATTCTGTGGAGGACTATGAGATCACCCGGACCTTCGGGCCTCACAAGGGCGAGAAATGGTACCAGAACATAACACTCAAGCCGCTGATTGAAGATGGCGAGGTCACAGGGCTCATAGAGACCATCGTGGATGTTACCGACCGAAAACATGCTGAGGAGGCGTTGCGTGAGAGCGAGGAGCGGTACCGGACCCTTATCGAAGCAAGCGAGGACTATGTCTTTGCCCTTGACACCGAGGGAACCTTCATCTTCGCAAACCAGAAGGCCATCGACACCTTCGGGGACCTTATCGGCCAGCCCTTCACCGTGCCTGTGCCAGAGGAGTACCATGATGTTGTGAGGAAGAATTTTGCCCGGCGCATGAAAGGCGAGGCCGTGGAGCCCTATGAGATCGAGGTGCTGGACAAAAAAGGCAGGAGGCGGTGGGTCGAGATCAGCGGAGCGCCGCTGGTCAGGGAGGGGAAGCTTGTGGGAGCCGTTTATTTCCAGAAAGATATCACAGAGCGCAAGCGGGCTGAGGAGGAGCTGGAGAGGCATCGTCTGCATCTTGAGGAGCTTGTGAGGGAGCGCACCAGGGAGCTTGAGGAGGCGAACAGGCGTCTTCAGGAGGCGGACCGCCTGAAGTCCGTGTTCCTTGCGAGCATGAGCCACGAGCTCAGGACCCCCCTGAACTCGATCATCGGCTTCACAGGCATCCTGCTCCAGGGCATGGCAGGCGAGCTCAACCCTGAGCAGAGGAAGCAGCTTGACATCGTCTATTCCAGCGCAAAACACCTGCTCGCCTTGATAAACGACCTCCTTGACATATCCAAGATAGAGATGGGCGAGGTGGAGTTTTCTTCTGAGGAGTTCAGGCTCGGCGAGGCGGTGGATGAGGTTGTGAAGACGTTCTTGCCTGAGATAGAGAGGAAGGGCCTCAGGCTTGAGAAGCGGGTGTCCGATGGGGTGATACAGAGCGACAGACGCAGGTTCAAGCAGGTGCTCATGAACCTCCTCGGCAATGCGGTGAAGTTCACAAGGAAGGGGAGGATCGCTGTGGAGGCTGCCGTGGAGAAGGACCGGGTCACAGTCACTGTGAAGGACACGGGCGTGGGCATCAAAAAGAAGGACCTGCCCCGTCTCTTCCAGCCCTTCCAGCAGCTGGAGATCCCTGAGGGCATGGCGCGGGACGGCACCGGCCTCGGGCTCTATCTCTCCAAAAAGATCGTGACGCTCCTCGGCGGCGAGATAAAGGCGGAGAGCACATACCGGAGAGGAAGCGCCTTCACATTCTCTCTGCCATCACTATACATGAAAAGCGGAGGAAAAGATTAAGTAGTTAAACTGTTTAACTATAATTGTGATGAAAATGTCAGAAGTGATAAAGTCGAAGACGGCGAAGATAGGCAACTCAGTGTGGGTGCTTGTTCCAAAGGATGTGGTGAAAGAGAAGGGTATAGAACCCGGGACCCCTATACGGATATCCATAATCGATGATGACCTGGAGAAGGCCGCTGAAAGGTCCTTCGGCATATTCAAGGGAAGCAGGGGATTCACAAGAAAAGACCGCCTCGAGAGGGAACTATGATGCTTCTGGACACCAGCGCCATAATCGAGCACTTCATAGGCTCAAAAGAGGGAAAAGTTGTACAGGAAACTCTGAAAAAAGAGCCCTGTTACATCTCGATCCTGACCCTTGCAGAGGCGAAAGGATGGTGCCTCAAAAACGGCAGAGACTATGGCCTGTGGCTGGAGGCGACAAAGAAACTTACAACCACCGTCAACATAGATGAAGAGATATGCGAAAAGGGTGCGGACATCACCTTTGAGATGCAGAAGAAAAACAGGGATTTCGGCCTGATGGACGGCATGATCCTGGCGAGCGCAAGAAGCATAAATCAGCGGCTCATGACAAAGGACAGGCACTTTGAAGGACTGACAGATGCAGTATTGATATAGGGGTGGATGAGACGGCCAAAATCCTTGTGATCGAGGACAACGAGAACAACGTCTATCTCATGAAGTTCCTCCTTGAGAAGAGCGGCTATGAGGTGATCGAGGCGCGCGGCGGAAGAGAGGGTGTGGACCTTGCCGTAAAGGAGCGGCCCGACCTCATACTCATGGACATCCAGCTTCCTGACATCTCAGGCGAGGAGGCCACGCGCCGGATCAGGGAGTCGCCTGCCGACGGCGACATACCCATAGTGGCCTTGACATCCTATGCCATGGCAGGGGATCGGGAGCGCTTCCTCGCCGCAGGCTGCACAGGATACATCGAGAAGCCCATTGACCCTGAGAGGTTCGTGGGGGAGATCGCGAAATTCCTTAAATAGGTTTTTATTCCATAATAGACAAATCATAGGTGCTATGAGAAAAGAGGCAGAAAACTGGTTCAAACAGGCAACAGCAGATTTGAAAACTGCTAGGGACTGTCTTAGAACAGAGAACTACTACGCTTGTGCATTCTTCTCTCAACAGTCGGTGGAAAAGGCTCTTAAGGCCTTGTTTTTGATTGAGAAACAGGAGACCCCATCTAAGAGTCACAACCTACTGGATTTATCTCTGGAACTTAATATTCCAGAGGAGTTTCTCACAGTTGCAAGGGAACTGACCCCTGAGTTCATAATCACACGGTATCCTGACGCCGCCGGAGGAGCTCCCGTTGAATTATATGACAACAGCACCGCCAAGGATATATTGGAGAAGGCTGAGAGGTTTTTTGCATGGATTCAGGAGAAAATAGGATAGATCGCTTTATTGAAAGGGTCAAAAAGAGATTCACCCTGGGGAAGATAATACTTTTTGGGTCACGCGCAAGGGGGGACAATCTCAAGGACAGCGACTATGATATAATGATCATCTCCCCGACCTTTGAAGGTCTCAATTTCAGAGAAAGGATAATCGAAGTCTACAGCCTTGTTGAGGAGCCGTTGAACGTTGAAGTCATCTGCCTGACGCCAGAGGAGTTTAAGGCACGCAAAGAAGAGCTGGGTATTGTGGGAGTGGCGGCAAGAGAAGGCAGGGTCATTGCATAAAGCTCATGGAAGAGATAGAGGTTTATCTGCCGCGGGGTAGAAAATCTTAAATCAAAGAATATCGATAATATTATCAGGGATGCTATGAAGATTCTGGTTGTGGATGACAGGGAGGAAGACCGTTATCTTCTGGAGAAGATGCTCGGTGGAGAGGGGTTTGACGTGGTCTCAGCAGCAGATGGGAAGGAGGCCCTTGAAGCGGCGAGGAAAGAGGAGCCTAACATGGTCATATCAGACATTCTCATGCCTGAGATGGACGGCTATCAGCTCCTGCGAGAGTTCAAGTCGGACAAAAAGCTCCGTCGCATCCCCTTCGTCTTCTACACCGCCACATACACCTCAAAGGAGGACGAGGACTTTGCAAAGGGGCTCGGCGTCTCCCGCTTCATCAGAAAGCCTGAGGAGCCAAAGCACTTCATTGAGAAGGTGAAGGAGGTGATCCGGGAACATGACGAGGGGCTCCTCCCGGCCGGGGAACCCTCCATAAAACATGAGGAGGCCTATCTCAGGGAGTACAATGAGCGGCTCGTCAGGAAGCTGGAGGACAAGGTGGCAGAGCTCTCGGCTGCCAAGAAGGAGGTGGAGCGCGCAAGGGATTTCCTGCAGGCCCTCCTGGAGTCCATGAAAGACGGCATACTCTTCATAGACCGTGAGGGGCAGGTGACGCTCACCAACAGGGCCGGGAGGGATATGGAGAAGGAGGTGCTCAAAAAGATCCTTCCCCTTCTGGAGAAGGCGGAGGAGGAGTGCCTCTGCGACATGGACCTGGAGGTTGGTGGAAGGTACTATGATGTGTGCTGCTGCCCTGTGACGGTGAAGGGCGGCGGGTATATGGGCACCACGATCGTGCTCAGGGACATTACAGAGCGAAAGCGGGCGAAGGAGGAGCTCAAGGACCGCATCGAGGAGCTTGAGAGGTGGCAGCGCCTCACCGTGGGCAGGGAGGTGCGCATGATAGAGCTGAAAAAGCAGATAAAGGAGCTTGAGGCAGAGGTCAAAAAGCTGAAGGAGAGGGGATAGAGGGCTGCTGCAGCCCCCTTTATACTGCCGGCGCAATCCCACAGTAAC
>RFHW01000083.1 GCA_003695745.1 Methanobacteriota archaeon
ATGCCCCCGATGAAAGAAATCAAAGGTGCCGCCCGCTGCCACATGTCTGTAGACCATGAGCTTCCATCTGCCACCAACTGATAGATAACCTTTTGTGAAGCCTCTTCACCGCAACAATTAAAAAGAGGCGCGCCTATTAAGCCGTTAATGGTCAACCCGCCCTTCAGTCTAAAGGACATAAAACCTGGCGAGTTCACATACATCTCCCGGAGAAAGCTTGAGAACAAAGAAGGCGAAACGACGGGGGAGGTCTTCCTGTGGAAGAGGGCCGGCGATGAGAATCACAGCTTTGTCATGCAATGCCCCTATTGCCTCGTGGAAAGCGAGGGCGAGGTCAGCCTGAAACGCAGACCATACAGGGTGAGATGCGCAGGCTGCAACCGGAGCATCACCCTGAAGAGGCTGAAAGACGAGAAGTGAAGCGGGGTGTTAAGATGAGGCTTCTCAGCATGCTACTTGCCCTGATGATGCTCCTTGGCGGCTGCACTGCCATCGGGAAAACGGTGGAGGTGGGCGATGTGGTGACTGTGAGCTACATTGGCAGGCTTGAGGACGGCAGGGTCTTTGACACCAATATCCGCGAGGTCGCTGAGAACCCTGTTGTACAGAAGACCAGCTCTTTCAAGCCGAAGATGGTCTATGCGCCTTTCAAGTTCAGGGTGGGTGCCGGCGAGGTCATACCCGGCTTTGACGAAGGCGTCATAGGAATGAAAGAAGGTGAGACAAAGGAGATCATAATCCCGCCTGAGAAGGGATATGGGAACTGGAGCCCGGAGCTCACACAGGTCTACCCGCGGATACAGCATGTTGACGTGGTGGAGGAGGTGCCCATGGACGAGCTTGCCAAGGAGACAGGGCAGACACAGTTCGTGAAGAACACAACCATACCCTGGAGGTACTGGAAGGCACGGATAGTGGCCATAACCCCTGACACGGTGATCCTGAAAAATGAGGTCACCAACCTTACGGTGAACACCGAGATCGGGCCGCTGGAGATAAGAAGAGAGCCGGGCATCATAACCATGACCCTCACACCCGCCCTTGACGCGGTGGTGAACACGAAATACGGTCCTGCGCGGGTGAGCTTTGTGAACGAGACCGATTTTATCATCGATTACAACCATCCCCTTGCAGGAAAGACTCTTATATTTGAAGTTACAGTAGACTCCATAGAAAAGGCGGCTTCATGAAAGGCACAATCATACTTCTGATAACAGCGGCAGTTGTCGTTGCAGGATGCCTCGGGAACGGCTCCACAGCCCCCAATACAGACGCAGGCAAAACCCTGCTGGACAGGGCGCCCAGCGACGGCGATATCGTGACCATAAACTATGTCATGCGCGTTGAGGGAGAGCTGCTTGACACAACCTATGAGGAGCTGGCCAACGCATCTGCAGATGCAGAGGATATTGCAGCCGCCCATCCCTTCGGCTTTGAGCCCCTCACATTCATAGTCGGCTCAGGCCACGTGAACCCAGAGTTCTCAAAGACGGTGAAAAACATGAAGCCTGGGGATGTGGTGACCATCCAGATCCCCCCTGAAGAGACACCGTGGGGGCCAAGGGTGGAAGGCCTTGTAAGGACCATGAGCAGATTCGGCCATGTGCCCATTGAAGAGACCCTGCCCACACCCCTCTTTCAGGGCATGTTCGGAGTGGAGCCTGAGGTCGGAGCCGAGGTCGCCTATCAATACTGGAACTCAACCGTCATCGAAGTGACAGAGGAATCCACAACGGTGAGGCACAACCCTGAAAACGGCTCTGTCATACCTGTGAACGGCGGCAATGTGACCATAACATACAACGAGACCACAGTGACAATGGAGTTTGTGCCGCTGATAAACGTCACCTTCATAGCGCCAGATGGAACCCCTGTCACAGTGATATGGGCCAACGAAACCCACATGGTGGCAGACTACAACAACCCCCTGGCAGGGAAAAACATGGAGGTGGAGATCCACCTTGAAGAGGTCTCACCCCCTGTGAAATGGCATACCGATATTGATGAAGCCCTCTCCCTTTCAAAGTCCACAGGCCGGCCGGTGTTCATCCTGTTCACAAACACCACCTGCGTCACATGCAGAAGGATCGAGCTCGAAACGCTCACACACCCCTTTATGCTCGCCCTAAAAGACAGCTTCATCTGGACCGAGATAGACCCCGGTATCCAGAGAAACGCAGCAGACCGATACGGCGTCTCCGAGCTGCCCACAATCCTTGTCTTAAAGGACGGAAAAGAGATAAAAAGGATCACCACATTCCTTTCAGCAGACTCCATGCGGGCAGAGCTGGAATCAGCGCTGCCGCAGGAATGAAAGACCATCCTTTGAGCAGGGGTAGCCAAGTGGCCAACGGCGCCGGACTCAAGATCCGGTCTCACAGGAGTTCGCGGGTTCAAATCCCTCCCCCTGCACTTTTTTCTTGTAAGAAAAACCTGCGCTAAAAAGAACCCACACTCAAGCATTTTTGCTTGAGTGCTCCGTATATTTTGGCCCAGATTTTTGCAGGCTTCGGGCGAGCGGACCTTTTCACCGACGCAATGAACCTGCCCACCTCTTCTCAATCTTTGTTTATGGCTCCAGCCTGTGCCTGTCCCTTGGGAACAACACGGCCTCGCGGATGTTCGGGAGGTTGAGGAGGAGCATGAGGAATCTCTCAATGCCCATGCCGAATCCGCCGTGGGGTGGCATGCCATATTTGAATGGCTCCAGATAGGCTGTGAAGTTCTCTGGGTTCAGGCCTTTGGCCTTTATCCGCTCCACAAGCA
>RFHW01000084.1 GCA_003695745.1 Methanobacteriota archaeon
CCAATCTCATCCATTTCACCGAGGTCTATCCATTGCCGACTGGGCTGGAAAAGGTCTTTGGAAAGGCCGGGGAGACGGTGTGTGTCGAGAACAATGCCACAGGACAGTTTGCACGTCTCCTGAGAATGGAGACCGGATTTCAGGTGTCGCATCAAATACTCAAATATGACGGCAGGCCCTTCACACCCGAGCATATAATCAGGGAGCTTAAAGAGAGGGGGCTTGTGTGAAATGGTGAGGATAGAGGACTACGGCGAGTTCGAGACTGCCTGGTGCCCGGGCTGCGGGAACTTCGGCATCTTAAAGGCCCTTAAAAAGGCGCTTGTGGGATTGGGCAAAGAGCCTCATGAGGTGCTCCTTGTGTCTGGGATCGGGCAGTCGGGCAAGCTCCCCCATTACCTGCGGTGCAACACTTTCAACGGCCTCCACGGCCGCACCCTGCCGCCTGCAACAGGCGCCAAGGCAGCAAACCAGGAGCTCACAGTCCTAGCGATAGCGGGCGACGGCGACGCCTACGGCGAGGGCGGCAACCACCTGGTCCACGCCATCCGCAGGAACCCGGATATTACGCTCCTTGTGCACAACAACCAGATCTACGGCCTCACCAAGGGGCAGGCATCGCCCACAAGCGACCTCGGCATGAAGACCAAGGTGCAGGGCCACGGCGTCTTCGAGACCCCTCTCAACCCCCTTGCCCTGGCCATATCCCTGGACTGCTCCTTTGTGGCGCGTGGCTTTGCAGGCGACGTATCGCATCTCTCAAACCTCATCGCTAAGGCAATAAAACACAAAGGCTTTTCCCTGGTGGACATCCTCCAGCCCTGCGTCACCTTCAACAGGCTGAACACCTTCCAGTGGTATCGGGAGCGCGTCTACAGGCTTGAAGACACAGGACACCGGCCAGATGACAGGACAGAGGCCTTTGAAAAATCACTGGAATGGGGTGATAAGATACCCATCGGCGTTTTCTATGAGAGAAGGGGTCCAACCTTCGAGGACAACCTGCCAGCCCTCTCCAGGGGTCCGCTGTATAGACAGAAACATGACCTCTCTCTGGTTGAGAAACTAATGGAAAAATTCATGTGACCTGAATGGTCAGCCTGCCCTCAGACAGGCGCGTGTCCTTTACGGTGAAGGGGCCCTTCAGATCCGCCTTTGAGAAGTAGAAGACGCCCTTGCCCCTTGCAGCTATCTCCAGGCCATCCTCAAGCCTGTTTATCATCACGTCATCCATGGTCGAGACGCCCGGCAGCTCCACCGTCACAAGCCTGCCATCCCCTGAACTGGAGACCTCTGCCTTCACCTCCCTGAACTCGATCTTTCCAGTCTCCGGGCTTGAGGCCATGCCGTGGAAGAAGGAGTAAAAAGGCGTTCCCTTAAGCATGTCCCCAAGCTCACTTATATCCCCGCTCCTGATCACCGGCTTATCGCCCTTCATCTCAACGGCGAAGAACATGCCCTTTTCAAAGGGCTCGCCCCGCTCCACCCTGGCGGCGAGGTCCTCCAGCAGCTCTGCATTGTGCTCTATGAAATCCTCCAACATCCTTTTGAGGCTGAGCCTGAAATCCTCTGCAGGTCTGCTGTGTCCAAGCCCTCTGAAAAAACCTTCCAGGCTCTCGCCGCATCCCGGGCAGAATCGGATGGTCCCGTGTAGCGGCCGGCCGCAGAAGGGACAGAATTTGACCTTCATACCATTGCCACCTGAAAGTTTAACATGCTATCAATTTATTTGAAGGCCGTCAAGCTAGAACTCCACCTTCGGCGCTTCACGCTCTCCCTCAGGCGCCTGGAAGAGCTCCTTTCTCTCAAAGCCAAAGAGGCTGGCAACGATGTTTGATGGCACCGTCTCGGTCCTGACGTTATAGGTCATGGCTATGTCGTTGTAGAACTGCCTTGCATAGGCGATCTTGTCCTCTGTCCTGGAGAGCTCCTCCTGAAGCTGCTGGAAGTTCTCGTTAGCCTTGAGCTCAGGATAGTTCTCGGCCACCGCAAAGAGGGACTTGAGGGTGGAGGAGAGGAAGTTCGATGCCTCCGCCTTTGCCTGCGGCGTTGGCGCGCTCATAACGGCGGCTCTGGCCTTGGTCACGTTCTCAAAAAGCCCTTTTTCATGTTTGGCATAGCCTTTCACGGTCTCCACGATATTCGGTATGAGGTCGTTTCGCCGCTTCAGCTGCACCTCGATCTGCGCCCAGGCGTTCTCCACCCTGTTCCGGAGCTGTATCAGGCTGTTGTAGATGCCGACGACGACCAGCACCAAGAGAACAATGGCTGCAAGGATCACAACTGTCACGCTCATCTAATCATGCCTCCTACATAGAAGATGGTCCTTTTCAAATATAAACCCTGCCCCTGCTTATCTTGCCCCGCCTCCTCCACCTCCAAAGCCGCCGCCTATGCCGCCCACACCCCCTCCTCCGGCAGAGCTTGCAGGGTTCGATGCGTTGTAGGCGCTCCTCAGCCCTGTGAAAAAGGCGGGCTGGTTCTGTATGGCATAGAATCCGCTGGACCTGATCTCCTCTCCCGGTACTATGCGGGACATGTTCTCTATCACCTTCTCCGCAACTCCAAGGGCCACGGC
Organism: Methanobacteriota archaeon; assembly: GCA_003695745.1. Lineage (GTDB taxonomy): Archaea > Hydrothermarchaeota > Hydrothermarchaeia > Hydrothermarchaeales > SZUA-236 > J060. The sequence goes on from RFHW01000084.1 coordinate 2,579, forward strand.
ATAGACCATATACTGGTCCCAGAGCCGGACGGACTCTGGCGGATGCTCCTTCAACGCCGAGAAATCGGTGAGGTAATCCCTGAACCGCCGCCACCGCTCGTAGTAGAGCCTGCCCTCCGGCGTGAACCGCCCGGCGCCTTTCTCATTGACGATAGCGATGAAAAGGGAGCCAAGGCCGACGGCGAAGATGAGAAGCCCCGGGGCGACGGCCCTTGTGATGCCGGGGAACTGCTTTAGGGGATAGTAATTCGCAATGGCAACGGTCCCGGCTATTGAAAGGAAGAGGACAACGGCCCCGAAGCCCATGAGCAGGTAGTTGCCGGTGGAATCGAAGAGCTTCTCAACCTTGATGTGCCGCTCCACCAGATCACCCCATCGAACGATGAAATCATAAAAGGTCGAGTCCTTGCCCAGCTCTTCCTTTAATTTCAGCCACGATATCCTGCCATCCTCGGAGTTCTGCAGCAGGAAATTCAGGGCGTCCAGCTCAAAATCTAAAAGCCCCTCTGTGCCTTTATCCTTTATCTCGATTATGATGTCATCCTCGGTCCTGCTGAAAAGCCCCAGATATCTCTTCTCGGTCTTCACATCCTTGAGCGAGATGAAACCTCTGTGCACCAGATCCATTATGGTGGCGAAGAAGGCGTTGAGGTCTGGCTTGCCGATGGACCCTCGCATGATCGCGTTCACGGCGGCGGGCTTCGACTTGGAGGGCGGCTCCCGCTCATACAGGGCGTGGTAGTTGATCTCAGGCTCTCTCCCATACCGGTGATAGATGTAGAAGGGCACGGCCACGATTACAGCTGCCAGAAACCACACCACAAGATAAATGTTCTTGGCCCTGCCCTGCTTTGCGGCATAGGCATCTTCGATCCTCTCTATCTCAGGCAGGCCCGCACCGTTTATCACCCTGACCTTGGAGCTGTCCGGGTTTTCAAGCCTTGGGAAGACGGCCCGAACCTCGTACCAGCTGTTCGAGGGTATCGTCCCTGCCTCGGTTGTTATGGTGCTCCCCTCTATTGCCTGCGCCTGGATATATGCCGAGGGGTGGAACCAGTATCTTGTCTTGCCGGCTGCCATGGGTGGGAGATGGACCGCCGCGGTCAGCCTGTCAAGGGGTTTTTCCCAGTCATCGCCCCAGAGCTTGTAGTGGAGCTCTGACACATCGTCATAGACCTTGAGGCCGCGGTAGTAATCGTAGGAGACTGTGAAGGTGATCTCAGATGGTGTGGGCTGTGGGAGCACGCCCACAAGCTCGTAGCCGCCTGAGACGGTGTCAACCCGTCCCTGGCAGGGCTCTGGCCGGCAGCCTATCTCGATGTTCTCTATGGAGCCTCCCGGCGGCGGATAGACCCGTCGGAAGACCTCCCGATAGGTCCCGTCAAAGCTGTAGGTTATGGACTCGGAGACATGGACGACGCCATCAGAGCGCACCGTCACATCGGCAGCCGCCCCTTTGAGGCTGTAGTCACGGGCATGCACCGGCGACAGAAGGAGAAGCACCACGAGGCAGATGAGGAAAAAACGCTTTAGGCTCATATGAAGAATATCTTCCTATCTGGGGAATATGAATCTTTCCACATATC
>RFHW01000085.1 GCA_003695745.1 Methanobacteriota archaeon
CTACACGCTTTCAGCGGTCATCGCACCTATGAGCACCACCACCATCGCAGCGCTCATCGGCTTCCGGGCCATGAGCCTTGGCACCCTGAAGATGATGGGCGACCTCGGCACCGTCATGTCCCTCGGCGTGCTCGCCTCCATGGTGGCGGCGATAACCCTCGTACCCTCACTGTTGATGATATCAGAAAAGATCTAATGGAGTGTGATGAAACATGAAAAACAGAAGTAGTAGAATGGCAAAGGCCCTGTTTATAGGGCTTTTGATAACAGCGCTGCTGACGCCTTTGGCTGTGGCTGGCACGGCAGAGTTTTATGTGACGAAGACCTCGCTTACCGAGCTTGCGCCCGGCGAAACCGGGGTCCTGAATATTACGTTGAAGAACCTTGGCACAGAGTTCGCCTCCCGGATAAGCGCAAGCCTTGATCCGGGCGACACCTCGCCTGTGGACCCCATCGGCCCGGTGGCCATCCAGATACCCGCGGCCTCAGAGGCGCTGCCCACGAGCTTCTTCGGGGCCGTGACACAGGGTGAGGAGATCGTAATCTCCTACCGCGTTGCCGCCAAGACAACGGCCTCTGAAGGCGTGTACAGCGTGCCCCTCACCCTCACATGGGATGTGTCCGGCACAACCTACAGCGCCACACTCTACATAGGCATGCAGATCAGGAAGAAGGACGCCAGGCTCACCATATCTGAGGTCAGCCCGGGCGCCATCGCCCCCGGCGAATCTGCTGAGCTGAAGGTCAGGCTGAAGAACACCGGCGAGGGATCTGCAGAGAGGCTCACCATCGAAATAGACCCCTCAGACACCTCTCCACTGGACCCTATCGGGCCCACCAAGGTCGAGGTGGATCATCCTGTTGCGCCCGGCGAGGAGATCACCCTCACCTATCCTGTTAAGGTCAGGTCCGGCACGGTCGAGGACGTCTACTACACACCCCTGTCTCTCTCTTGGGAGACCTTCAATATATCCAAGAGCGCCACACTCCAGATAGGCACCTTGGTGAAGGGCGAGGTCAAGCTGGGTGTGGCAAGCGTCTCCACAGACCCCTCTGAGATCAGGAGCGGCGACGACAATGTGAAGGTCTCGGTATCGCTGGAGAACTCTGGCGAGGCCACAGCCCACAACGTCAGGGCCGGACTCGCCCTGGGTGATGGCTTCGCGCCATCCTACAGCCAGAGCGACAGCGCATATCTTGGGAAGCTCAGCTCAAGCGAGAGCCAGAGCGCCACCTTCTATGTGGACGTGGCCGAGGACCTGGCGCCCGGTAAGTACTCCATCCCTCTTGAGCTGGTCTATGATGATGACGATGGCAGGGAGCACAGTGTTGAGAAGAGCGTTGACCTCCTTGTGGAGCCAAAACCCTATTTCAGGGTCTCCTCGGTGCGGCTTGAGCCTGATGAGCTAAGACCAGGCGGCCACGCCCTCCTCTATGTGGAGGTTGAGAACACCGGGCATGAGAAGGCTGAATCCGTTGACCTCAGGGTTGTGAGGGAGTCAGGCCAGCCCTTCGACTATGACAGGAGGAGCGATTTCATCGGCACGCTGAAGCCGGGGGAAAAGGGGACTGCTCTGCTGGAGTTCGATGTGGACGGTGATGCAGCGCCTAAGGAGCATCTCCTCAAGCTCATGGTGCGCTCCACAGGCGATAGCGAGCTCGGTGATGACAACGTCTACACCCAGGAGCTCAAGGCGCCGGTGGTTGTCGCGGAAGGTCAGGCGGAGGCAGAGCAGGCTTCCCCGCTTCCCCTCGCCCTTGCCGCCGTGGCAGGGCTTGCCATAGGCTTCATCGCAGGGAGAAAGCAGGCATAAGGCAGGTGGGGCTCTTCGGCCTAATACCTCATGGAAGACGCTTCAATAGAGGCTGGTCTCCCTCTTACCTGTCAATCCCTTCCAGCTTGAGGTAGAGTATGATGGGGCAGCTGAGCTCTGCGATTGTTTTGCCCTTTTCGGTGAGGCTGTACTCTGTGATGATGGGTCGCTCCTTTATGAGGTCCCGCTTGATGAAGCCTGCGTCCTCCAGGAGCCTGAGCTTGGCTGTGAGCGTGCGGGAGCTTATCCCTGTGAGGCTGCGTTTGATGTCGCTGAACCTCTGGGGCCCTGAGAGGAACAGCACATGGATGATCTCAACCACCCATTTCTGGAGTATCACCTGCAGCGCCTCGACGGTGGCCTTTCGCTCGAGTGCGATGTCGATGTCGCTCTCCCTGAGCATTGTTTTAAGGTTCTCTGAGAAGGTCTTTGCACCTGCTATGACGGCTCTGAGCTCCTGCCGGAGCGCCTCGGCCTTGCCCGGCTCTGTGATCCTGTGGGGCATTGCTCGGTATCTTTGATGGGGAAAACTATATATAGTTTACTAATTAAACCTGGTAACAAAAGTAAACTATGGAATCCTTTATATGAGAAAAGAAAACACAGGGAATGAGGTGAAGAAATGAGATCACTGGCGCTCACCATCATTGTCCTCGCCACCCTCGCGCTCACAGCACAGGCCTTTGGAGCAACAGATGAGAACGTGAAATTCGTCATAACAGAGGTGGCCCCCACCGTTGTAGAGCCGGGATACCGCGGCCCCCTCAACGTCACCGTCCAGAACGTGGGATTCGGCGAGGGATACAGGATCAACGCAGAGATACAGACCAGCGCATCTGTCCCGGTGAACGTCCTTGGCGAGACAAAGAAGTATCTGGACTTCTACGGCCAGCCCTGCAGCGACCCTGTGATCTGCAACGTCCTCAACGCAGGCGACACGGCAGTCTTCAGCTACGACATATCCGTTGATGACGATGCAGCAACAGGCGGATACATAATCCCCCTCACAATCACATGGAAATACGGGGGCCTGGAAAAATCCACCACCCTCAACTTCGGGATAGAGGTGGCAGGTGCGCCTGACCTCATCATATCAGGTCTTTCCACCACGCCTTCAGTGGTATATCCCGACACAGAGTTCACCATGCCCGTGACGGTGGAGAACACAGGCAACGACGAGGCAAAGTCCGCAGAGCTCATCCTGACACTTCCAGAGGGCCTCACAGGCAAGAGCACCGCCCAGCTGGGGACCATCGCAAAGGACGGGACCGCCACCGCCACATTCAACCTCAAGGCCGAGGAGGGGATATCCCTCGGCCACCACACCCTCCCGGCAGAGCTGAGATACAGGGACCCCGGTGGCAGGGAGTACCGAAAAGACGTCTCTCTTGACCTCTTCATACAGGACCGGGGCGATGTGAAGCTGGCCATAGCCGGCATCAACACCAC
>RFHW01000086.1 GCA_003695745.1 Methanobacteriota archaeon
CATTATCATCGATCTCTGGCAGCTACGATTGGGTCTTCTACTTCAACGCCACCACCGACTCGTGGCAGTTTTACAACCCCGGTATGCCGCAGTTCTCAGACCTAAAAACACTGGAAGCAGGGCGCGGGTACTTCATACAGATGAACACGAATGATACGTTGAGCTGGTGAAGAGGGATGTTGGCCACTCTGTTTTTCAGTACCCAGCACACCTCTTTTTTCAAAAACATTTAAAAGGTCCACTGTCTTTTAGACGTCGATGACTCGTGTGGATGAGAGGTTTGCTCTGGCCGGCGGGATTGCGGCTGAGGTGATTGATGCTGCTGTGAGGAAGGTGAAGGAAGGGGCGAGGCTTCTTGATGTGGCCGCTTTTGCGGAGGCGCTGATCGCTGAGAAGGGGGCGAAGCCTGCCTTTCCCATCAATATCTCCATAAACCAGCGGGCCGCCCACTACACGCCTGATATAGATGATGAGGCCTGTTTCCAGAAGGGTGATCTGGTGAAGGTTGACATCGGGGTCCATGTGGACGGCTATATCGGTGATGTGGCCCGTTCAAAGGCTGTTGGAGGTAGGCATAGAGAGCTGATAAAGGCTGCTGAGGCGGCTCTTGAGGCTGCTATTGAGCTCATCAAACCCGGTGTTGCCACGAATGAGGTGGGCGGGGTTGTGGAGAAGACCATCCATGGCTTTGGCTTCAGGCCTGTGAGCAATCTAACAGGGCACAGGCTCACCGAGTGGAATCTCCATGGCGGGGTTGTTGTGCCCAATGTGAGGACCATGCACGGCTATCGTTTAAAGGAGGGCGATGTCTTTGCAATCGAGCCCTTTGCAACAGATGGCGCAGGCAGGGTTGTGGACGAGCCTAAGGCCATGATATTTCGCTATCTCTCTGACCGGCCTGTGAGGATGAGGGAGGCGAGGCTGATCCTGGGTTTTGTGAAGGAGAATTACTCCACCCTGCCCTTTGCCGAGCGCTGGATAGCCCATCTTGTGCCCAGGTTCAAGCTGGGTCTGGCGCTGAGGCAGCTTGTGTCATCCAAGGCCTTGCACGCCTATCATGTGCTGAAGGAGAAGGAGAATGGTCTTGTCTCTCAGGCAGAGCACAGCATCCTGGTTACCTCTGGCGGATGCGAGATCCTCACAGAGGTTTAAAAACAAAAAAGGGGAGGGTTTTAGTGTGTCTCTGATTATCGCTGTCACTCTACCAGAATGGGAGGTGTCTCAGGATGAAATCCCCTATGATTACGCCAGCACCTATCAGAAGAGCCAGATATATGTCCCCTGAGTTTATCTGCGTTTTTTCCGCCTGCTGGTATGCAACCATTGCCTGCACCTCCATCTTAGTTTGTATTATTATATGTGTTGTGGTAGTATATATATTTTATCACGATTATTTGATATAGATAGAAATATTGGGTGGAAGCCAAAAATATTGTTTTGCCCATCTGCTCAGGAGCGGCGGAGGTCTCTAGGGGACTCAGCGGGCTAATCGCGCAGACACGGTAAAATATTTAAGAGAGGCCTCTCCATTTGATTGAGGTGCACGAGATGGAAAAGACGATGATAGAGAAGGATGATCTGGCAGAGTTCCAGTGGGAGTCCCGGGAGGAGGGTTTTGCTGCCCTTGAGCACGAGGTGATCTACCGTGAGCTCTGCAGCGGCTGCGGGCTCTGCGTGGCCGTCTGCCCTGAGGACGTGATAGGCTTTGGCGAGTATCCAAGGCTCATCGGGAAGTGCGTGAACTGCGGCTACTGCCTCATGGCCTGCCCAAGAAGCTTCCTGCCCAAGGCCGAGGTGGAGGAGAGGCTCCTCGGCGAGGCCGGCGGCGAGCTTGGCGTCGTGAAGGGGGTCTACAGTGTCAGGACAAAGGAGAAGGGGCAGGACGGCGGCTTTGTGACAGCGCTGCTCAAGTACATGCTCAAGAAGAAGCTTGTGGACGGGGCTGTGGTATCAGACCTCGATCCCTCCAAGCCCTGGAAGCCCATGCCCCGCATCGCCAGAACAGCGGTTGAGATAGAGACTGCGGCAGGAAGCCGTTACTCCACGAGCCCGAATCTCATGACCCTCAAGGTGGCAAAGCAAAAGGGGCTGAAGGTGGCGGTGGTGGGGACGCCCTGCCATCTGGACGGCGCTGCCAAGCTGAAGGCCTATCCTGTGGAGGGTGCTGAGCTCGGGGATCTTGTGCGCTACACTGTTGCCGTGTTCTGCAAGAGCAACTTCATCTATCCCATGGTGGGGGAGCATCTGGCCGGGAAGGAGGGCATCGACCTTGCAAAGGTGGATAAGATGGATATCAAGGGCAAGCACCTCATCGTCTATGAGGGCGGCAAAGAGAAGAAGATCCTCCTCAAGGACATCCACGGCTATGAGAGGCTGGGCTGCAAGGTCTGCGACGATTTCACAGGCCGTTTCAGCGATTTCTCGGTGGGCAGCGTTGACTCCGAGGCCGGCTATTCAACGGTCATCACCCGCACCAAAGAGGCGGATAGGATCCTGAAGGATATGAAGAAGGAGGGGCTCATCGAGGTGAAGGCCATGGGTGTTGATGGCCTCCCAGTTGCCCACAAGCTTGCTGAGCAAAAGAAGAGCAGGGCGAGAAAGGAGGTCGCAAAGATCCGCCGGGACGCGCTGCCTCTGCCTTTGAAGTATCTTGGAGAATGATAAATGTTTACCATGTTACGAACAAAATTTATATTGGAGTATTCCAATCTAATAGAAGGCAGGTGGAACCATGTCAACAGATAAGAAGGTCATGATAAAAGAACTGAAAGGCCCGGGCCTGAACCTCTCGAACATCACCATCGAGCTGGGCGA
>RFHW01000087.1 GCA_003695745.1 Methanobacteriota archaeon
AACATCCTTGTGCCTCACCTGCTCGGCGTGATACCAGGTGTTTATCTGCGTGGGAGCAAGATCCTTAAGAAGATTGGGAAGGCAGGTTAAGCTGGTTTTGCAATCCGCTCCTTCAGCCTGTTGATCCTGTCCCTGAGCTCGATGGCACGCTCGAAGTCCAGGTTGTCTGCTGCCCGGCGCATCTCGGCCTCCAGCTCGATGATCATGTTGGGGATCTCCCTCTTTGGTATGTGTTTTGTGTCCTTTACATCCACCTCCTTTTCCTTCACCGGCTTGATGATGGTCCGGGGTGTGATGCCGTGCCTGCGGTTGTATTCGAGCTGCATCCGGCGGCGGCGCTCGGTCTCAGCAACCGCCTTTTTGATCGAGTCCGTGGGGTTGTCGGCGTAGAGCACCACCTTGCTGTTCACGTTCCGGGCTGCGCGGCCGATGATCTGGATGAGGCTTCGGGCGTCCCTGAGGAAACCCTCCTTGTCTGCGTCGAGGATGCCGATGAAGCCCACCTCAGGGATGTCAAGGCCCTCGCGCAGGAGGTTTATGCCTACGAGGACATCGAACTTGCCCAGGCGGAGCTCTCTGATGATCTCGGTGCGCTCAAGGGTGTCTATCTCAGAGTGGAGGTAGCGTGTCCTGATCTCCCTGTCCGCCAGATACTCGGTGAGCTCCTCGGCCAATCGCTTGGTGAGGGTGGTGACGAGCACACGGTCCCCCCGCTTGACGGTGGCCTTTATCTCTCCTATGAGGTCCTCGATCTGCCCCTTTATGGGCCGCACCTCCACCACAGGGTCCACCAGACCTGTGGGCCTGATGATCTGCTCCACGATCTGGTCTGACACCCTCTGCTCGTAGTCGGCGGGCGTGGCCGAGACGAATATCACCCGCCGCATGTATCTCTGGAACTCCTCGAAGCGCAGGGGCCTGTTGTCAAAGGCGCTGGGCAGCCTGAAGCCGTAGTCCACGAGGTTCTTCTTCCGGCTGTAGTCGCCGTTGTACATGCCGTGGAGCTGGGGGATGGTCTGATGGCTCTCATCGATGAACATCAGGAAGTCCTCTGGGAAGTAATCTAGAAGGCAGTAGGGCGGCTCGCCGGGCCTCCTGCCGTCGAAGTGGCGGCTGTAGTTCTCGATGCCCTTGCAGTAGCCTGTCTCCTCGATCATCTCAATGTCGTAGAGGGTTCTCTGTCTGAGCCTGTGGGCCTCCACAAGCCCCAGCTCCGGCAGCCGCTCCTCCAGCTCGGCCTTGATGGATTCGATGGCGCTCTGCTTCTCCCTCTCAGGTATGACGAAGTGGCGGGCCGGGTAGATGTAGCAGTATCTGTGCTCCTCCAGCACCGAGCCGCTGGTCCTGTCAAGCTCTCTGATCCTGTCGATCTCGTCGCCGAAGAGCTCGATCCGGATGGGGTTGCCTCCGTAGCCCTGCAGGATGTCGATGGTCCCGCCCTTCACCCTGAACCTGCCGGGGGCAAGCTCATAGTCGTTGCGCTCGTACTGGATGTCCACAAGGCGCCGGAGCAGCTCGTTCCGCTTTATCCTCTCACCCACCTCCACCTCAAATCCCAGGCCGCGGAAGTTCTCAGGGTTGCCGAGGCCATATATGCAGCTCACGCTTGCCACGACGATGGTGTCGCGCCGGGACATGAGGCTTGCCGTGGCCGAGAGCCGGAGCTGCTCGATCTTCTCATTGATCTGGGCGTCTTTCTCGATGTAGAGGTCCTTCTGGGGGATATAGGACTCCGGCTGATAATAGTCGTAGTAGCTCACAAAATACTCGACCCGGTTCTCAGGGAAGAACTCGCTGAATTCGTTGTAGAGCTGGGCGGCTAGGGTCTTGTTGTGGGCGATTACCAGGGTGGGTAGCTGCACCGCCTCGATGACGTTGGCCATGGTGAAGGTCTTGCCGCTGCCTGTGACGCCGAGAAGGGTCTGGAACCGATAGCCCTTCCTCAGACCCTCCACAAGCCTCTTTATCGCCTCTGGCTGGGAGCCCCGGGGCTTGAAATCAGAGACCAGCTTGAATCTCTCCATGACAGTTCACGTCCTATCTGTGCTGTTCCTATCCATCATGCTCCCCATAGTTAAAAGGCTTGCAGAGATCAGGAGGAGAATTGCGATTGGCAGGGTAGCGTTCCCTATGGAAAACATGGCAAGGATCGAGAATAGCGTTAAGATGAGCCCTGATGCCCAGACGGTTTTAGGCCGGTTTTTCACGCCCCCGGCAGCTCCTGCGAAGGCGATGATCAGGAGAAAACCGCTCCAGAAAAATACTGCAGGGTCTCTAAACCCGCTTTCATTGATTTCCCAGAGGACCAGTGAAATAGAGACATAGAAGGCAATAATCAGCGCAGCTAAGCCCGCGGTTTTGCCCATCAGCTCCATTGAAGATCTCATCTTCATCGCTTCACCGATCGTCCTTGGATCCGGAGGTTTGAAGCCGCTCATAGATCTTCCTCGCCTAACTAAGGCGCTCTATCATATCGTCGTCAAAGGATTTTCAAGGACTCCGCCGGGAGGTTGTTTCATAATTCCCTTCAACAAACATGATAGTCCCTGTCTGGCGGATGTTAAAAGGGCTTGCCTGAGCCCTCAGATAGGCCCGGATGTTGAAGCTCAAAGCCGTGAGCAGCACACCCCTCATACGATTTCTGACATCAAAAAATAGAGAACCCGGCTACCGCTCCTATCTGCCCTGCCATTCCAATCTGCTTCAGCGAATGATTTTTGAAACAAACCCGGCCCACTGGAAAACTATTTAACCATGGGGCTAACAGCGCTTTGAGGTGACATGGATGAGGAGATACCTTTTGATTGCCTTTGTCTTTAGGGCTGTTCTTGCCCTGTCAGGCTGCACAGGCGAGAAAGCAGAGACCACAACAG
>RFHW01000088.1 GCA_003695745.1 Methanobacteriota archaeon
AAAAACCGGTGTCGAGCGACCGAAAGCGAGATGATAATCGAAGCTTGAGGGAGGGTGACAAGTGGACTCGCCGGGATTTACGCAGGAGGCTGCCGCCCCCTAGCGTTCTACCCCCGCTCCAATCGCCTTTCAGCGATTGGATTAAAAAACCGGTGTCGAGCGACTGAGAACGAGATGATAATCGAAGTTCGAAGGAGGGTGACAAGCGCCGAGGATGGGATTTGAACCCATGAGTTCCTGATGGAACACAAGCTTTCTGTCCTTCCCTCTTTTTTAGCAGCTGGCTGTGTAAAAAGAGGGTTTTCTCGTGTTGGACTCCAGGCTTGCGCCGTACCGCTTGGCTACCTCGGCTTGGTTGATGGGGTGGATTAATGGGGTTTGGTGTGGATAAAAAGTTTTTGGAGGTTTGAGTGGCGGTGTCTTGAGCGGCTGTTCTTCTATGTTCGGAGCTCGATCTCTATGTTCACGCCGTCCGGGACTGTGACCCTCATTATCTGGTGCATGGTGCGCTCGTCTGCGTCTATGTCGATGAGCCTTTTGTGTATGCGCATCTCCCAGTGCTCCCATGTGGCGGTGCCGTCGCCGGAGGGTGATTTCCTTGTGGGCACTCTGAGGCGTTTTGTGGGCAAGGGTATAGGTCCGGACATGCTCACACCTGTCTTGGATGCGATCTCCTTCATCTGGGCGCATACGTCCTCGAGCTTGATGTGGTCCGGGCCTGAGAGTTTTATCCTTGCCTTCTGCATAGTGCCTTTGCGCCTTTTTTTATTTTGCGGGTGTGACGTTGACCACCATGCCGGCGGCCACTGTTGTGCCCATATCCCTTATGGCGAATCTGCCGAGTTGCGGGATCTCCTTGAATTTCTCGATCACGAGGGGCCGTGTTGGCTCGATCCGCACCACACCGGCGTCGCCTGTCTTGAGGAATGTGGGGTTTTTCTCAAGGACGTTGCCTGTCTTGGGGTCGAGCTTGGATATGAGCTCCACGAACTTGCAGGCCACCTGCGCTGTGTGTGCGTGGAAGACGGGTGTGTATCCCACGGTGATTGCCGAGGGATGGTTCAGGACCACGATCTGTGCTGTGAACTCCTTTGCCACGGTGGGCGGTTTGCTGGCAGGGCCTGCCACGTCCCCCCGTCTTATGTCGTCTTTCCCGACGCCGCGGACGTTGAATCCGATGTTGTCTCCGGGCTCTGCCTTGTCCATGCTTTCATGGTGCATCTCGATGGACTTCACCTCGCCTGAAACCCCTGCGGGCTCGAAGACGACCTTGTCGCCTACCTTGAGGACGCCTGTCTCCACCCTGCCCACCGGGACGGTGCCGATGCCGGTGATGCTGTAGACGTCCTGCACAGGGAGCCTGAGCGGGAGCTGGGTGGGTTTTTCAGGCACCTTGAGGTTGTTCAGCGCCTCCAGGAGTGTGGGGCCTGTCCACCAGCTGAGGTTTCCCTTTTCCTTCACGTTGTCGCCCTTCAGCCCTGACGTGGGGAGGAAGGTGAGCTGCTCTGGCTTGAATCCAACCACCTTGAAGAGGGTGTCAAGGAGACCCTTTGTCTCCTCATATTTCTTCTGGTCGTAGTTGACGGTGTCCATCTTGTTGATGGCAACGATCATCTGCTTGATGCCGAGGGTCCAGCTGAGGAAGACGTGCTCCTTGGTCTGTGGCATGAGCCCGCCTTTCTCATCTCTCTCGCCCACTGCCACCACGAGCACGGCGGCGTCTGCCTGGCTTGCGCCGGTGATCATGTTCTTCACGAAGTCTCGATGTCCCGGGGCGTCTATGATGGTGAAGTAGTATTTGTCTGTGTCGAACCTGCGGTGGGCCACGTCGATGGTGAGGCCGCGCTCCCTCTCTTCCTTGAGGTTGTCCATGACCCAGGCGAACTCGAAGGTCGCCTTCCCTATCTTCTCTGCCTCCTCTTTGTACTTCTCGATTATGTGTTTCTGGATCGCTCCAGTCTCAAAGAGAAGTCTGCCCACGGTGGTGGATTTCCCGTGGTCCACATGTCCTATAACGACTATATTCAAATGGGGTTTTTCTGCTGCCATTTTTTCTCAAACCTCCTGGTTAGATACCTTTTCTTCTCCTAATCTCATTTATAAGCTTATCCTGAAGCTCCGGCGGCACCCTTTCAAAGCCTGCGTGCTCTGTGGCCCAGAGGGCCCGTCCTTCTGTTGCGGAGCGTATCCCCGAGGCGAAGCCGAACATGTCGGCCACAGGACATTTGGCCTCCACAATGGTCATGTCCTGCTCCTGCCTCATCTCGATGATCTGGCCCCGGCGGCTCTGTACCTCCCGGATAGCTCCTCCCATATAGTCATTTGGTACATGAATAAATACTTTTTGCATGGGCTCCAGGAGAACGGCCTTCGCCTCAACCATGGCCTGTCTGATGGCGTCCCGAACAGCGGGTATGACCTGGGCCGGACCGCGGTGGATGGAGTCCTCATGGAGCTTCACGTCCACAAGCCTCACCTTCACGCCCATAACCTTCTCTTTGGCGAGAGGGCCGTTGTCCATGGCCTCGTGGAAGCCTTCGATTATGAGGCCTATCACCTCGTTCAGATACTGAATGCCTTTGGTAACGTCTGTGAAGAGGTTATTGAGATATATCTCCTGGGCCCCCTTTGCCTCTACCTTGTCCATCCCCACGTTCAACAGAGCCGCTCCAAGCTCCTGCCCCTTGAGCTTCTCAGGCTTGATCTCGCCCTCTGCAAGGGCGTCAAAGACCGCCTTGTCAAGGGGCTCGACGGTGAAGTAGAAGCGGTTGTGTTTGTTGGGGCTCTTTCCCTCCACAGACCCGGATTTCGCTGTAACAGACTCCCGATAGACCACGATGGGCTTTGAGCCCACGATGTCCACGCCCTTCTCCTTGATACGGTACTCGGTGATCTCCAGGTGGAGCTCTCCCATGCCTGATAGGAGGTGCTCGCCTGTCTCCTCGTTTATCTCAACCCGCAGAGTGGGGTCCTCTTTTGCGAGCTGGCGCAGGACCTCGATGAGCTTGGGCAGGTCCTTCATGTTCTTGGCCTCGATGGCCTTGGTCACCACCGGCTCGGAGGTGTGCTTCATCTCCTCGAAGGGCGCAAGCTCCACGCCCGCCTCTGAGATGGTCTCGCCTGCTATCGCCTCCTTCAGGCCGGTGATGGCCGCGATGTTGCCTGCAGGCACCTCCTCTGCGATAACCCTCTCCGCCCCCATGTAGACGCCTACCTGCTGGATACGGGCCTTGGTCTTCATGTTGTAGAGATAGACCTCGCTGCCCTTTTTGATGGTGCCTGAGAAGACCCTGCCTGTGGCCACCTCCCCGGCATTGGGGTCTATGGATATGTCTGTGATCATCATGGCGAGCTTTGCCTTCTGGTCGCACTGGACCATGGCCCGCCCCTCCTCTGATTCCACGTCGCCGGACCATATCTGGGGGATCCTGTATCTCTGGGCCGTCTTCGGGTCCGGGAGGTGTTTCACCACCATGTCAAGGAGTATCTCGGCGATAGGCGCCTTCTTGGCCAGCTCCTTTTGTTTCTCGCCCTGATTGTATTCGATGATGTCCTTGAATGTGATGCCGCTCTTCTGCATGTATGGGACGTTTATGGCCCAGTTGTGGTAGGCCGAGCCGAAGGCCACGGTGCCCTCTGCCACGTTGGCGAGCCACTCTTTCTGGAACTCCTTGGGCGCCCCCTTCTTGATGAGCTTGTTAAAGTCGTTTATAATGTTCATGAACCGGTTCTGCATCTCCTCAGGTGTGAGCTTGAGCTCGTTTATGAGGCGGTCCACCTTGTTGATGAAGAGCACGGGCTTCACCCGCTCCTTGAGGGCCTGCCTCACCACCGTCTCGGTCTGGGGCATGCAGCCTTCCACTGCGCAGGCCACAACGATAACGCCGTCCACGGCCCGCATCGCCCGTGTCACGTCGCCGCCGAAGTCCACATGGCCCGGTGTGTCTATCATGTTTATCAGGTACTCCTCGCCCTGGTACTCATGGACCATGGAGACGTTCGCGGCGTTGATGGTGATGCCCCGTGCCTGCTCCTGAACGTCCGAGTCAAGGTAGAGCTGGCTCCCTGCGAGCTCAGGCGAGATGAGGCCGGCAGCTGCAAGGAGGTTGTCGCTCAAGGTGGTCTTGCCGTGGTCGATGTGAGCGACGATGCCTATGTTCCTGATGTTCTCTGGAACGTGCATCATCTTCTGGATCTCGCTCACCATCTTCTTCCGAATGCCCATATGCCTTCACCGCGCCGCCTTTGCAATCCTCTCTATCTCCTCTTTCCTTGAGATAGAGTAGCATTTGTTGTCCTGTTTAGAAGCGGATATGATCTCCTCGGCAAGGGCTTGGGCAAGGGACTTCTTCTTCTTAAAAGCAGATTTGGCAGCCCCTGCAGCTATGAACCTGAGGGCCACATCGAGGCGCCGCTTCGGTGCCACGTCCACGGACTGATGGTAGGAGACGCCGCCGTATTTTAGCATGGTGGTCTCCTCCCGCGGCGAGGCATATGAAACGGCCTCAACCAGCACCTGAATGGGGTTCCTCTTGGTCCGCTTCTCAATGATCTCAAAGGCCTCCTTCACTATCCTGTAGGCGAGCATCTTCTTGCCGGTGTTCCTGCCGCTCGTCCTTCTGTGGGTCTTGCCCTCGTGGCCTGTTACCATGAGCTTGTTCATAAGCCGCTCCACAAGATGTATCTCTGCCTGTGAGAACTGCTTGTTGGCGTTCCTCGCCCCGCCGTGGGGCACGGCCACGTCCCTCAGGGAGATATAGCGCTTCAAACCGGGGTCATGGACGACAACGTCCTTGGTGTCCCACCTGCCAAAGACCTTGAGCTCCATCTTATCTCACCGGCTTCTCCTTGCGCCCCCTCACCATCTCGTCGAGGGAGACGTTGTTCACCTTTATGACCTTCCACCTCACGCCCGGGAGATCCCCGTACGACTTGCCCTTTGAGCCGCCTATCCCCTCCACAACCACCTCATCGTGCTCATCGATAAAATTGATGGCGCCGTTGCCCACGGCGAAGGCCGTTATCTGCCTGCCGTTCTTTATGAGCTGCACCTTCACGCACTTCCTGATAGCTGAGTTGGGCTGCTTTGCCTCTACGCCTACCTTCTCAAGGACGATGCCCCGTGCCTGAGGCGCGCCTTCCAGCGGGTCGGATTTCTTCTTGAGGTCCAGGACCCGCCTCTTGTACTTTGAGTCGTTCCACCTGAACTTCTGCCTCATACCTTTCAGCTTTCTTGCTGTATACTCGCCTGTAGGCTTCTTTGCCACTTTTCTTTCACCTCAAAGGATCACAACATCGTCCACGTCGTGGTGCCTTGCTGCAATCTTCTTTATCCTCTGGATGTTCTTTCCTCGCCGGCCAATGGCTGCCGCCCTGTCCCGGGGGCTCACAGATATCCTTGCCACGGCCTTCGAGTTCTTTCCTTCTATCTTCAGCTTTACGGGCCTGATTGGATAGACAAGGTTTCTTATAAATTTAACTGGGTCTTCTGAGTACTCTACAACGGTCACCTCCCTTTTAAGGATTTTGGAGGCCTGCCTGATATTCGACCCGCCTTTCCCGATGGCCCTGCCCATGTCCCCTTCGTTGACTATGAAGGTTATGCTGCCATCGTCATCTATGATGCAGTCCCTTGCGGTGGCCTTTGTCAGCCCTTCAAAGAGGGCTATACAGCCTATCTCATCGCCAGAGAGCTTTATCCCTGCCATCTCACCCTTCCTTCCGGGATTTCTTGAGCTCCAGTATATCTGACTCGCCTGTCTCGAGCACGGCAAGCATGGAGACCACAAAGGGCTTTCCGCACACCTCGCCGAGCTCCACGCCAGACCCCCTGAACTCATGGACATGGACGCCAGAGAGCCCTGCATATCTCATGAGATCCTCCTTGGACTCCCTCTCGGCGTTGGAGGCGACCACCGCGAGCTTTGCATCGCCGCTCAAAACCGCCTCAAGGGTTCTCTTTGTGCCCAGCAGCACCTTCCCTGTGTCCACAGCTGTGCGTATGGATTTTGCTATGTTCATTTTGCCGCCTCTTTTGGTTTGTCCATCTTCATGGTGAGCTCCACAACGCCGGTGCCGAGACGGACCGGCTGGCCCACTATCACGTTCTTCACAACGCCGTCCAGCTCCTCATACTCGCCCTTCACACCTGCCATGAGGAGGTTGTCCACAGTGATCTCAAAGGCGGCCCGGTCCAGGACAGAGGCCTTGTCCCCTGAGATGCCGTGACGGCCGATGGAGCGCACCGTCCCGCTCACGGTCATGGCGCTTGCAATGAGCATGATGTGCCTTACATCGACCCTGAGGCCCTGCTCGTTGAGGGTGTCGAGGATCTCCATGATGATCGCCCTTCTGGCAGCCTCTATCCCGAGGACCTTCTCGATCTCAAGGATGTCGTTGCATTTGGTCCTCCTCTTATCAACGCCCTTTATCTTGAAGACCTCCTTCAGGTTCGAGCCCTCCGTGAATATCACATATTCGCCCTTCTCCCTCTTCACAAGGGCCCGCTCTATGCCCTTTATCCCTGCCAGATGGGTCCCAAGGACCTTTGTGGCAAGCTTTCTCAGCTCCCTAAGCTCCTGCGTCTTGGACTTGAGAACGATCCTTGACTCGCTGTAGTCAGGCACCTCTATCTTGGACTTGTTGAGCCGCGTTATCACGTCCTCGATCTTTATCCCCCGCGACTTCATCAGCTTTGTGTCAAGCCTGAAGGTGATGCTTGAATCCAGGAGATTGGTCTCTGTCTTTTCAACGATGTCAGAGAGGCTTATGGCGCTGATCATGTTGCCGATCTCCTTCGCCTTCTCCCGATCCTCCCTTATATCCTCCTCGAGATATATGGTCATCATCGGCGTTGATGGCTGCTTCCTTGCGTCCACGATCTCCATGATCCTCGGGAGGCCCAGGGTAACGTTCATCTCCGCGGCGCCGGCGTAGTGGAAGGTCCGCATCGTCATCTGGGTGCCGGGCTCGCCGAGGGACTGCGCCGCAACCACGCCCACCGCCTCACCGGGCTCCACCTGGGCGTACTCCGTCCTCTTGAGAACATCACCAAGCACCGTCTCCAGCTCCTTTGCGGTCAGCCCTGCCGCAAGGGCCTCTCTCTTCAGGTCCTCCAGGATCACATCTGGCAGGCTGTCCGCATGCTCCATAAGCATCTTTTCAACCTCTTTCTCAGTAAGGGCCTTCATGCTCTGTTCCTCACAACCTTGTCAACGATCTTCTTCACATTCACAATATTGCCCCAGTCCGTCCTGGAGGGGTCTGCGCCGTCGCCCCCGTATCTTATGTCCACGATCCGGCCGTCGGCGCCTCGAACGGTGTTGTCATACTCAACCTTGAGGTCCTGAAGGGCGTTTATGAGCCTGCGCTGCATATACCCGCTCTGCGATGTCCGCACAGCCGTGTCCACAAGACCCTCCCGGCCGCCCATGGCATGGAAGAAGTACTCCAGCGGGTCCTGCCCCTTCTTGTAGCTCGTCCTCACAAACCCCTTGGCCTTGGGGCCGATGTCCCCTCTCTTGAAGTGGGGCAGGGTCCGGCCCACGTATCCCCGGGATATCCTCTCGCCCCTCACCGCCTGCTGGCCCACACAGGCCGCCATCTGGGTGAGGTTGAGCATGCTCCCCCTCGCACCGATCTTGGCCATCATGACAGCGGAGTTCTTCATGCCAAGGTACTCACCGGCCACCGCTCCGGTCTTGTCCCTGGCCTCGCTCAGGGTCTGCATGATCCTCATCTCAAGGGTCTCCTCAAGGGTCCTCCCTGGAAGGGGCTCAAGTATGCCTGACTCATAGGCCTCTATGAGCTCTGACACCTTCTCCTCGGCGCTGTCAAGTATCTCGTCTATCCGCTCCTTGGCATCAGAGGGCAGGTCTTCATCATCGATGCCTGTGGAGAACCCGAACTTCATGATGGCAAAGAGGGCCAGCCTGGTGAGGGTGTTCAAAAACCTCCTTGCCTCGTCTGTGCCGTAGTCCTTCACGATCCGATCCAGAAGCTCTCCTGCAAAGGCGCCGAAGGCCCGCTCGTCGATGACACCGCTCACAAGCTCCCCGCCCTTTATGACCACGAAGGCGTCGTCAGGGCACCTCTCCTCCTCGCACTCCTCGCATTTCTTGCAGATCTTTGCCTTGTAGGAGAGGTTGAGGTCCTTTGGCAGGAAGACGCTGAATATCTGCTTCCCAGTGTAGTATTCCACGCCATCCTCCACCGTGGGCTTCGGGAAATCGCCTGTATAGCCTACGGCGTAGAAGATGCGGGACACCTCCTCCTTTGTGAACCTGGCGTCCTTTTTCGTGAGCAGATAGGCGCCTGTGATGTGGTCGTGGATGCCGCCGATGATGGGGCCTCCGAACCTTGGCGAGAGTATCTGCTCCTGCACCCTCATGAGCACCTTGGCCTCTGCTATGGCCTCCTCGCCCTGTATGACATGGAGGTTCATCTCGTCGCCGTCAAAGTCTGCGTTATAGGGCGGGCAGACGCATAGGTTGAGCCTGAATGTCTTGTAGGGCAGCACCTTCACCTCATGGGCCATGATGCTCATGCGATGCAGACTCGGCTGCCTGTTGAAGAGGACGACGTCGCCGTCCCTGAGATGGCGGTGGACCACCCAGCCGGGCTCTATCTTCTCGGCCACCTCAGTGAGGTCAGGCACCCTTGAGAGGCTGATCCTCCTTCCATCGGCCCTCTCCACGTAGTTTGCGCCTGGATAGTTATCAGGCCCCCTGAGAACAAGCCTCCTGAGATACTCTATGTTGCGGGGGTTCACCTTCACGGCCACCGTCATCTCCCTTGCGATCTCCTCAGGCACGCCCACCTCGTTTATGTCCAGATTCGGATCAGGGGATATGACTGTCCGGGCCGAGAAGTTCACCCTCTTGCCTGAGAGATTGCTCCTGAAACGGCCTTCCTTTCCCTTGAGGCGCTGGGTGAGCGTCTTGAGAGGCCGCCCGGAACGGTGCCTCGCCGGCGGGACACCGGCCACCTCGTTGTTGAAGTAGGTGGTCACATGATACTGCAAGAGCTCCCAGAGGTCCTCTATGATGAGGTGCGGGGCCCCGGCCTCTATGTTCTCGCTGAGGCGCTGGTTTATCCTGATGATGTCCACGAGCTTGTGGGTGATGTCGTCTTCGCTGCGCTCCCCTGACTCAAGGGTTATGGAGGGCCGTGCAGTGACAGGCGGCACAGGGAGAACGGTGAGCACCATCCACTCTGGCCGTGACACCTCAGGGTCGAATCCAAGGACCTCCGCATCTGAGTCAGGTATCTTCTCAAGGCGCTCCCGCACGTCGGTGGGGCTCAGCCTGTTGCCATCCTCAATGTAGCCGGATGGCTTGTCGAATTTGATATCAAAGCGCTCCTCGCCGCAGTGAGGGCACTTCTTTGCCGCCCTGGCAGTTCTGAAGACGTCCTCGATCACCGCATCCAGGTTCTGGCCCATCTTCTTGGCCCTCTTTATCCTCTCCTTGTACATCTCTATGGTCTCGTCAGAGAGGGTCACACGGCTGCAGCTGCGGCAGATGGAGCGCAGCACCTTGTGGATGAGCTTTGCATAGCCGATGTGGATGACGGGCCGCGCGAACTCTATGTGGCCGAAATGGCCCGGGCAGTCCCCAACGCGGGAGCCGCAGGTCTTGCACTTAAGACCGGGGTCCACCACACCGAGCTTCGGATCCATCAGCCCGCCGTCAAAGGGATAGCCGTCCTCGTCATAGGTGTCGGCGGTGACGATCCGCGCCTCAGATATCTTCCGGATGTGGTCCGGCGACAGGAGCCCGAACTTGAGGGCGCTTATCTTTCTCGGAGTCGCTATCATGCCTTATCACCCAGTATGAGCTTTGGATTCACACAGAGGGCCTTCAGCTCGTCCAGCAGGAGCTTGAAGGCATAGGACACCTCCACCTCGGCGACCTCGATGTTCCTGCCGCAGATGGAGCAGTAAACAGAGTCGCGGAGCCTGTCATAGACCGCCGGCGAGCCGCATCTCTCGCAGACCTGCATCACATACTTGTCTGACTCATCGAGCAGCCTCTCCTTGAGGAGCATTGTAGAGCCATAGGCGATGAGGCAGTCTCTCTCCATCTCTCCAAAGCGCAGGCCCCCCTCCCTGGCACGGCCCTCTGTGGGCTGGCGGGTGAGCACCTGCACAGGCCCCCGGCTCCGGGCATGCATCTTGCCTGAGACCAGGTGATGGAGCTTCTGATAATAGGCCACGCCTATGAATATCTCTGCCTCGATCATCTCGCCGGTGATGCCGTTGTACATGATCTCCCTTGAGTTGGGTTTGAAGCCGTTCTCCTTGAGGGCCGCTCTCAGCTCCTCCTCAGGGGTGCTTGAGAAAGGCGTTGCATCCACCCGAGTCCCCTCCAGAGAGGCGACCTTGCCACCTATCATCTCAAGGATCTGGCCGACGGTCATCCTCGAAGGTATCACGTGCGGGTTTATTATGAGGTCCGGTATCACCCCGTCGGCCGTGAACGGCATGTCCTCGGGGTCGACGATGAGACCTATCACACCCTTCTGCCCGTGCCGCGATGCGAACTTGTCGCCGAGCTCAGGGATCCTCTGGTCCCGCATCCTGATCTTCACAAGCTTGTTCCCGTTCGCGCTCTCTGTGATAAGGACCATGTCCACGGTGCCCTTTTCGCCGTATCTCACCGTTACAGAGGTGTCCCTCCTCTTTTCCCTGGAAATCCCGTATTCGCTCACCTCCTCAAGGAACCTCGGCGGCGAGGTCTTGCCTATTAGCACCTGCCCCGCCTTCACATCCGACTCAGGCTCAACTATCCCGTCTTCACCCAGATAGATGTAGTCCTCCTCAGAGCGGTAGCCGCGGATCTCAGGGTCAGGCAGCTCGAAGAGGTCCACCTGCCCGCCGGGATATCTCCGCTCCTCAGCCTCATAGCTTCTGAAGAAGGTGCTCCTTCCAAGACCCCTGTCTATGCTGGCGCGGTTGAATATGAAGGCATCCTCCATATTATACCCGTAGTAGGAGATGACGGCCACCACGAAGTTCTGTCCAGCGGCCCTCTTGTCATAGCCCACCGTGGGCGTCACCGCCGTCATGGCAAGGGGCTTCTGTGGATAGTGGAGCAGATGCCCCCGTGTGTCGGTGCGGAACTTGTAGTTCGATGCATAGAACCCTATGGACTGCTTTATCATGCCGGCGCCCATTGTGTTCCTGGGCGATGAGTTGTACTGGGGGAAGGGCAGAATCGCGCTGCTGATGCCCAGTATCAGGAGCGGGTCGATCTCAAGGTGGGTGTGCTCCGGTGTGAGATCCTCAGGCGATATTGCAATGAGGGCGTTCTCCTCCTCATCAGAGTCAAGGTACTCTATGTATCCTTTGTTCACAAGGTCCTCCCAGGTGAGCTTTCCCTCCTTTATCTTCTTTATCTCCTCCTCAGTTATCCTGGGCCTGCCCTTTTCAACGACGATGAGGGGCCTTCGCGCCCTGCCTGAATCTGAGTTGATGAGAACCTCGTTTGTGTCCTCCACATAGGAGACGTTTATCTGGTGGGATATCCTGCCCTTCCTCCTCAGCTCTTTGAGCTCCTTTACGAGGGCCTCATGGTCCGGATGGGTCCCGATGAGCCTTCCGTTTACATATACGTTTGTCTCTTTCAAGCGCTTCTCCTCCTTCAATGTTTATGGATGGGCGTAACCTTCAGCTCCGCAAGCACCTTGTCCAGCTCCCCGGCATCCGCCCCTGTGGAGAGCTCTGTTGAAAGGGCGAGGTTCTTCACAAGGCCGCAGTTTGGGCCCTCAGGCGTCTCAGTGGGACATATCTTCCCGAACTGGGTGGAGTGCAGGTCCCTCGCCTCGAAATGGGGCTGCGACCTGGACAGGGGCGATATGACCCGGCGGAGATGGGACACCACCGCCATGTAGGTGGTCCTGTCCAGAAGCTGGCTCACACCGGTTCTCCCGCCAACCCAGTTGCCTGTGGCGAGGGCGTGGCGTATCCTCTCTGTGAGCACGTCCCTTCTCACCGCAGTCTGGATCGAGGGCTCCTTGCCCCGCGCAACCTGCCTCTCAAGCTGGTATTTGATGTCCCGCACAAGGTTGTAGAAGGACACCCTGAAAAGGTCGTCCAGGAGATCACCTGCAAGCCGAAGCCTCTTATTGGCATAGTGGTCCTTGTCATCCACGTTCCGTTTGTTGAAGGCAAGCTCAAAGACACGCTCAACCATCCTGCCAATGTAATAGGCCTTCCTAAGCCGGTCCTCAGGCTCCACGCCAAGGTGGGGGAGCAGATAACGATCTATCACCTGCTCAGCCCTCTTCAGCCGATACTCCCTCGTCTGGCCGTGGGCGACCTTCTTCCCGATGACCTCCATGGCATCCTCTGTGGTCTGGATATCCAGATTCTCCTCTATGTTCTCAAGGAGCTTCTGAACGATCTCAGGGTCGTTTGATATGGAGTCCACAATCTCCTTGTCGGTCTCAAGGCCGAGGGCCTTCATCACCACGATGAGCGGGAGATCGCCGGGCACAGAGGGGAAGTTGACGCTTATCATGCCCTCCCTGTCCCTCTGCACGGTCGTAAGGGCCCTGAAACCCCCCCTCTTTGAGAACACCTTGGCAACCTCCTCTATCTTGGTATATCCCTTGTTCTTCTCCAGTATGATCTTGTTTGGCGCAAGGTCCTCTATGGTAACAAGCATCCGCTCAGAGCCGTTGACAATAAAATAGCCGCCGGGGTCAAGGGGGTCCTCACCATTTCTCACAAGCTCCTCGTCGGAGAGGCCGTATAGGTTGCAGCGGGTGGAGCGAAGCATGGTGGGCATCTGCCCTATGACGACCCACTCCATATCCTTCTCCTCCCTTGTGCCGTCCTCATGTATCTTTACGAGCCCCATCTCAAGCTTGATGGGCGAGAAATAGTTCATGTTCCGCAGCCGCGCCTCAGAAGGTGTGATCTTCCTCCGTGAGCCATCGGCCTCGATGATCTCTGCCTTGCCCACATCTATCTTGCCGAAGCGAACAGCCAGATCCACGTCGGTCATAAGCTCGCCCGTCTCGGTGATCACGTTCTGAAGCCTGTTCTCGATGAAATCGTTGTAGGAGTCTATGTGCTGTTTCACAAGCTCCCTTCTTTTCAAAAATAGCTCTAACACACTCTTTCTATCCATAGTCGCCCCCTATATCTGGGATATGACCACCCTATAGGCATAGCTCGTACCTGTTACCTCGTCTTCGCGGGTGATCTTTATGATATCGCCATTCTCCACTTCAAGACCCTTCAGGGCAGGGTCGGTTATAAGGATGCCAGGCAGCTGGCCCCTTGTAATATTGTATCTCTTGAGAAGCTCCTCTGCCTCCTCCTTGGAGAGCAGCTCATGCTTCGGCACAAGTTCGTGTTGCACTGTCTTCTTCATATCTCCCTTCTCCAATGGATGTAGCGGGCCCGAGGGGATTTGAACCCCCGACAAATTGGTTAAGAGCCAACCACTCTGCCAGACTGAGTTACGGGCCCATCTCAACATGCCTTTCCTTCTTTCAGATCACCTGCCAGCAGCCATCTCCTTTGCTCATCACAATAGCGCCCTGGTCGGGATTTGAACCCGAGTCGTGGGAGATCCATCCCCTCGTGCATAGTCTCAACTAGGGGTTGACAGTCCCACATGATAGGCCGGGCTACACTACCAGGGCTCAATAGCGGATCACATCCTCCTTGATAGGCTAGATCAGGATGAAGGGCTGGCGGCGTCTCTGACCTCCCATGGGCTCTCGCACCATAGTACTGCCAGAATCGCTGGAGGACTTTACTTCCGTGTTCTGATGAGAACGGGTGTGGCCCCTCCGCTGTGGCCGCCATACCCTATCCCAATCTAATGCAGACTCCTTTTGTAGACTTCCGATTAAATGCCTTTTGTATATAAAGCTTTCGTCAATAAC
>RFHW01000089.1 GCA_003695745.1 Methanobacteriota archaeon
AAGGGCTATGCGCCTGAAAGCTTCTATGACGTGGTGAAGGAGAACAGGAGCCGGGGTCTTCACACGCTTCTCTTTCTGGACATCAAGGAGCGGCCCATGACGGTGAACGAGGCCATCTCAACGCTGCTGGGGATAGAGAGGAGGAGAGGGGATGGCGTGGTCAGAGGTGACACCCTGATGGTCGGCCTCGGCTGTGTGGGCTCAGAAAATCCAACGATAATAGCCGGGAAGGCCTCTGACTTGCTAAAAAAGGACTTTGGGCCGGCGCCCCATGTGCTCATCGTCCCTGGGGAGCTCCATTTCATGGAAGAGGAATATTTAAAAGAGTTCGGCGGTTTGTAGGGGTTATGAAGGAGATCCTTGCCGCCATCTGGAAACTGGAGTTCCATGGCAGAGGCACAGGAGCCAAGGACATCGCCAGAGAGCTTCCGGGGTGCACGGCCGATGAGATCGAGGACCGTCTTGCCCGGCTTGCAGAGGAAGGGCTCGTGGAGCTCGGCGAAGAAGGCTATGCCCTCACCGAAAAAGGGCGCCGAGAGCTCACGATGGTTGTCTGCGGCGGCGTCTTCGACATCCTCCACCCCGGACACGTCTTCATACTTGAAAAGGCCAAGGCCCTTGGCGACCTTCTCGTGGTCATCGTTGCAAGGGACTCCACTGTGAAGGGGCATAAGAGGATACCCATCGTCTCTGAAGAACAGCGTCTGGAGATGGTGAAGGGCCTCAAGCCCGTGGATGCGGCGGTGCTTGGCCATGAAGGCGATCCGCTGGAGATCATTGAAGAGCTCAAACCAGATATCATCGCCCTTGGGCCTGACCAGCATCACAGCGAAAAAAAGATTAAAGAGGAGCTGGAGAAGAGAGGTCTGTCTGTCAAGGTGAGGAGGATTGAGGAGTACCGTGAGTGCGAGCTCAACAGCACAAGGGCGATCCTTCAGAGGATACTGGAGCGGGGATACCCGGACTCAAGGAAGGGTGAGTGATTGAAAGAACAGCGATTTGTGGCGAGCATCGCCGACATAAAACACCTCAGCCACATGCCTGAGGAATACCTGCCCTACATACGTTTTCAGGCTGCAAGGGAGGGCCGGGAGCTGAAGGGCGATGAGAGGATAGCCATGCTCAATGTGTCCACCACCACATCCTACATCCCTGTTTTTCTTGACAGGGGAAAGACCATTGAGGACGTGGAAAGGGAGGTGGCCGAGTCCTCGGCGGTGCTGAACAAGGACTCAAGGAGGATACTCCGCGAGCTTCTGGAGGGAGGGAAGTGAGGAACGGCGGGCACCCTGACCTGAGGATCATCCTCCAGAGCCTTGGCATGGTGTTCATAGTAATCGGCATCCTCGCCGTTGCGCCTCTCCTTGTGGCGGCCTATTACAACGAGGCCCTTGCACCCTTCTTCCTTGTCTCGGTCCTTCCTCTGGTCCTGGGCATCTCCACCGTGACCCTCCTGAAGGAGGAGGCAGAGCTTCAGGTGAAGCACGCCACCATAGCGGCTGCGCTCACCTATCTCCTCGCCGCCCTTCTGGGATCGCTGCCCTTCATGTACTATGGCATGGGCTTCCTGGACTCCTTCTTCGAGGCCATGTCAGGATGGACCACCACAGGCCTAACCATGATCGCAGACGTGGAGGCCATGCCCAGAAGCATCCTCTTCTGGCGCAGCTACATGCAGTGGCTCGGCGGCATCGGCGTGATCGTCCTCATGCTCGTGGTCCTTGCAGGCGCTGGCACGGCGGCGTCAAAGCTCTATCAGGCCGAGGCCAGGAAGGACAGGCTCAAGCCCCGCCTCCTCACCACTGTCCGGCTTATCTGGTGGATATACCTTCTCTATACGCTCGCAGGCATCCTCCTCTATTATCTGGCAGGGATGGGCGTCTTTGACGCGGTGAACCACACCATGGCGGCGCTGAGCACAGGCGGCTTCTCCACAAAGAACGCAAACATCCAGGGCTTCAACTCCCTTGGCATAGAGATCGTGTCCATCTTCCTCATGCTCCTGGGGGCCACCAACTTCCTCGTCCACTACAAGGTGCTCACAGGACAGAGAGGCGCCTTCCTGAGGGACATGGAGGCAAGGACCCTCTATGCCATCGCCATCGCAGGAGGCCTCGCCCTCTCCCTGAAGATACCGGGTCTGCGGCACAGCATCTTCCAGTCTGTCTCTTCCCTCACCACCACGGGCTTCAGCTCCATCGACTTCGCACAGCTGGACAGCTTCTCCAAGCTTGTCATGTCCTTCCTCATGATGATCGGGGCGAGCACAGGCTCCACTGGAGGTGCCATAAAGATCATGCGCCTCGTCATCGTCGTCTATCTCATCCTCTGGTGGGTGCAAAAAACCCTTCTCCCGGAGCATGCTGTGATAACCAAGAATATAGGGGGGGCCGAGTTCAGCGACCAGGACCTTCAGGAGACGGTGGTATTCTTCCTCCTCTATCTGTTCATCTTCAGCTTCGGCGTCCTCGTCTTCGTGTATCTGGGCTATCCAGCCATAGACTCCATATTCGAGGTTGCCTCGGCGCAGGGCGACGTGGGGCTGAGCGTGGGGCTGACCCGCACCGCCCTCCATCCCCTTGGGAAGCTCCTGCTCATCTTCGACATGTGGATCGGCAGGCTTGAGATCATCCCGGTGCTCGTCCTTGCGCAGGCCCTGCTGGGATTCAGGCCCAGGCTTCTTAAGAGCAGGGAGGAGCAGGGATGGTGAAGACAGGCCACTTTGAAAGGATGGCAAGATACTATGACACCGCCACAAAGATCCTTATGCTTGGGACCTATGGAAAGGTCAGGGATCGGATCGTGGCCGCGCCGAATGTGGAGAGGGCCCTGGACCTCTGCTGCGGCACAGGCTATGTGACAGGCCATATCAACGCAGACCGGGTGGTGGCCCTTGACCTGTCGCCTGGGATGCTCGCTGTGAACAGGGAGAAGAACAGGGGCAAAGGCCATATAAGCTATCTCGTGGGCGATGCCTTCGACCTCCCCCTGCCAGAGGGGTCTTTCGACGCCGTCTACAACACCCTTGCAGCCCACGAGTTCAGGAGGATCGAGAGGATCCTGAAAGAGGCCTACCGGGTCTTGAAGCCCGGCGGCACCCTTGTGCTCTATGACTTCAGCTATCCTGACAACGTCCTTCTGAGATACACCTATCTCCCCTTTCTCAGGCATGTGGTGGAGCTGGGAACCTTCCATGTCTATGACGAGGCAGGGTGGAGAAAGATTTTAAAGGACGCGGGGTTCAAGGATGTGAAGGCCGAGACCCTTTACAGGGCCTCCATACTCATAAGGGCCAGGAAGTGAAATGACGGTGAAGATCGGGTTCTTCTCAAACGCCTTCAAACACTATTCGCTGGAATACGCGGTGGACTGCCTCTCCAGCCTCGGCTATGTGGGGCTTGAGCTCTGGTGCAAGGGCCAGCATGTGACGCCCTATGACGGGCCTGAGCGCACCGCCTATGTGAAGGGGCTTGCAGCGTCCAAGGGGCTGGAGATATACGGCCTTTCAGCGCATCTGGACTTCATCACCGACAACAGCGAGATGAGGGAGGAGAACATCAGGAGGTTCAAGAAGGTGATCGACCTCGCCTCGGCCTATGGTGTTAGGAAGGTGCAGACCGCCTCAGGCTATCTCCACGGCAGGGAGCCTGAAGAATGGATGTGGGACAACTTCAGAGACTCCATGGAGCGGGTGGGCGAGCACGCCCGGGAAAGGGGCATCACCATTAACATCGAGCCAGAGCCGGAAAAGCTCCTCAGGACGCCTGAGCAGCTCCTGCGGTTCATCGACGAGATCGGGATCCCTGTCTTCAAAGGGGTGGCGGACCTCAGCCACGCCATCGCCCTTGACATGACACCTGTGGAGTACATGGAGCGGATGGAGGGGCACCTCAACCACGTCCACGTGGACGACGGCAGATACGGCCAGCACCCACACCGCCACCTCATACCCGGCGAGGGCGACGTGGACTACCACGAGGTCTTCGAATACCTCGAAAGTATAAAATACCATGACCATGTATCTGTTGAACTGAACCAGCATACAGAGCATCCCTGCGAGGCGGCGAAAAAGACCATGGATTTCCTGAGAAAGGAGGGTTTTGCAGAATGACAGGAGAAGGATCAGGCTGCAGAGGGGCCTTTGTGGGCTTCGGGAACATCGCCCTCCTGGGACATCTGCCGGCCCTCCGGGGCCTTGGCGCGGATATGGTGGCTGCCGTGGACATCTGTGAGAAGAGGCGGAGGCTTGCGGCAGAGGAGGGGCTTGCGGCCTGTGAGTCTCTGGAGGAGCTTGAAGGGCTTGACCTGGACTTCATAGACATCTGCACACCCCCCTCTGCCAGATACGAGCCTATCAGCTTCGCTGTCCGCCGCGGTCTGGACGTGATATGTGAGAAGCCCGTTGCCACGCCGGCCGATTTCACACGGATCAGGGAGCTTGTCATGGGAAGCGACATATTCTTCTACCCCGTCCACAACTGGAAGCATGCGCCACACTATAAAAAGGCCAAGGAGATGGTGGAGGAGAACGGGGGGGTGCTGAGCCTTCAGATGAGCACCCTGAGGACAGGCTTCAGCCACGGGAACCCTCACTGGAGGCCGGACTGGAGGGTAGACCCCTCCGTCTCAGGCGGCGGCATCATCATGGACCACGGCTACCACAACATCTACCTGGCCATGCACCTCATGGGAGATGACTTCCAGCAAGCCCTTCTTGAAGGGGTGGAGTATTTTGAGGACCGCCCCCATGTGGAGAGGAAGGCCACCTTCACCCTGCTCTTCCCAGGCGGCAGAAAGGCCACCATCAACCTTGACTGGGGGGCCCAGCGGCGTGAGATCAAGAACACCATATACGAGTGCAACAGCCAGCTCGAGCTCAGGGACAGCCAGATCATAAACTCCGACCACGCCTATGAGTTCGAGGAGAGCCTTTCAGGCGATTCTGTCCACGGCTCCTGGTTCGCCGACGTCTTCAGGGACTTTTTCAGGCTCAGAGGCTCCAAGGAGAAATCCCATTTCCTCGAGGCCATGAAGGTGCTTCAGGGCATTGAAGACCTCTATCGGCAGGCACGGGGCTGAAAAGCGCGGCCGCCCGCTTTGACCATCCAAATCTTTTTATCCCATAAAGATGAGTTATCCACCCATGACGGATGCCATTCTTGTCAGGGACGTGATGACAGAGATAAAGGACATCGTCTATGTGAGGGAGGACGACCATATTGAGGACCTCTTCAAACACTACAAGCTCCACTATTATCACAGCTTCCCTGTGCTGTCCGAGGACGGGCACATCAAGGGGGTGGTGAATGAGGACATCGTTTTGATCCGGCTCCTCTATGACTTCCTGCCTCCAAAGGAGTTCAGCTCCATCATCAGCAGGGCGGAGGTAAAAAACATAGAACGATATATAAGCGGCGACCTCTCAAAGCTCTGCTCCCAGCCCATCACCATCCATCCTGAGGCAAGGATCGAGGAGGCCGCTGCCACCATGATAAGGAACAACATAGACAGGATGATGGTGACCGAGGAGGATAAACTGGTAGGTGTTATTTCTAAACGCGACATCATAAGAAGGCTGATAAAGACGGCCGAGCAGTGATTTGATGAACGACCTTGTAAGTATCGCCCTAGTGCTTATTGGAGCGAAGATCGGCGGGGAGATAGCCAAAAGGCTTCGCCAGCCAGAGATACTGGGCGAGCTCATAGCAGGCATCGTGCTGGGCAGCTCTTTCCTGGGCTGGCTGGAGAGAACGCCCTCTCTCGACCTCCTCTCTGACCTTGGCATCATACTGCTCCTCTTCCTCGCCGGCCTGAGCATTGACCTCCGCAGGCTGCGGCAGGTAGGGAAGGTGGTGATCGTCGACTCTGTCTTTGACGTGGTCTTCGCCTTCGCCCTCGGATACATCATCGGCATCATATTCGGCATGCCCCATCTCCCGGCCCTCTTCCTGGGCGGGATACTCACAGCCACGAGCGTGGGCATAACCACACGGACCCTCATGGACCTTGGCAAGCTCAACACCCGGGCTGGCGCCACCATCCTCGGCGTGGCCGTCCTAGACGACGTGCAGGGCATCTTCATCCTATCCATCCTTGCAGGACTTGCCAGCACAGGCCACCTCCCCTCAATAGTGGACTTCCTCACACTCCTCTTCATGATCATAGGCTTCTTCACCATAGCCCTCCTGACCATACCAAGGATCATTGAATGGGCCTCGCCCCTGGTGGAGGGGATGTGGGTGGACGAGGCGCCCCTTGCCCTGAACATCGCCTTCATACTCGCCCTGGCCTATATCGCGCAGAAGATCGGGCTGGCCCATATCGTGGGCGCCTTTCTGGCAGGCCTCATCGTGAACATGGGCGTCAGATACAAGGACAATATCTTCACAAAGTTCAACTCCATAACATACGGCTTTTTTGCTCCTTTCTTCTTCGTGGAGGTGGGTGTGCGAACAGATGTCTCGGCAATCCTGAGGACTGGCTTTCTCATAACACTTGCCATCATACTGGCTGCTGCCATCGGGAAGGTCTCAGGCTGCACCCTTGGCTCCCTTCTCATGGGCTATGACAGGGCAGACGCCTTCAGGGTGGGTGTGGGCATGCTGCCAAGGGCGGAGGTGGCCCTTATCACGGC
>RFHW01000090.1 GCA_003695745.1 Methanobacteriota archaeon
CGAATTACACCCTGCCAGCGGCGCTCTCATCAATAGACGGAAGCTACGACTGGGTATTCTACTTCAACGCCACAACAGACACATGGCAGTTCTACAACCCCGGTATGCCGCAGTTCTCAGACCTAAAAACACTGGAAGCGGGGAGAGGGTATTTTATACAGATGAACACGAATGACACGTTGAGCTGGTGAAATAATTGGATTAAGCGAGTCGTTTCATAACTTCCCTTCAACAAATACGATATCCTTTGTCTGGCAGATGTCAAAAAGGCTTGCCTGAGCCCTCAGATAGGTCTGGATGTTGAAGCTCTCAAGGCCTTTTAGCAGCACCTATCCTTCAGGCGAGGGCATGTGAGCCTGCATTTGCGCCGCAGCCTGTCAGAGTCATAGCCTCGGTCAGCAAGCAAGGGCTTGCCATCGCCTGTCGCTGTCTCCACGAACCCCCTCGCCCACAGGCACATCATGAGCTCCAGTGAATGATCTTTGAAACAACCTCCTGATGCAGGGGGGGTTGTTTCATAATTCACTTCAACAAACATGATATCCTTTGTCTGGCGGATGTTAAAAGGCTTGCCTGAGCCCTCAGATAGGCCCGGATGTTGAAACTCAAAGCCTTGAGCAGCACGTCCTTCAGACGATGGCTCGTTAGTTTGCATCTCGTCTCATTGCCATACCGGACTTCGCTCCCTCCGAAAAGACCTTCCACCACACCCCGCATCCGATAACCCTCCGGGTCAAAGCCAAAGCCCTGTGTCGCTTCCTGTGTGGTGGGCGCGGACTGCCGGCGGAACCGGATGTTCGGAGCGAAACCCTGTCGCCGGCATTTGCGCCGCAGCCTGTCAGAGTCATAGCCTCTGTCAGCCAGCAGTGGCTCGCCATCACCCTCCACAGCCTCCACAAGCCCTTCGCCCACAGGCGCGTCATGGCAATAGAACAAGGTGGCCTCTGCCCCGGCTAAAGCAAGCAGGCCGAGGTCCACGAAGTAGCAGACAAAGACGTGGAGCTTCAGGAGCGCGTTGCTTCGCACGCAGACGAAGCATGTGGAGTCCAGCATAAAGGTCTCAGCCCGTTTGAGCCGGATGTGTATCATGTTGTAGAGGAGCGAAACAGCCTGTTTGATCCAGCCTGAGCTGACCCGGTGAAAATAGCGCCAGATGGTCACATGATCCACCCGTTTATAGAGCTGTTCAGCCACGTCCTCGGCAGAGCGAAAGGTCTTGTTCTGCGCAGCCTGAACAACCACCACAACGCCTGCCTGCCCAGGACTCAGCTTGAGCTTTCTGCCCCGATGGCAGGCCTTGAAAGGCGGTCCAAGACGCCTCACCACCCTCCGAGCCACCCTGGCCAGGAATCGATTGGTATTTATACCGGCTCGCTCATAGTTTTTGTAGTAGCCAGGTTTTCGTTTTGTCATCAAAAAAATAGAGAACCCGGCTACTGCTCCTATTTACCTTGCCATCCCCATCTGCTCCAGTGAATGATTTTTGAAACAACCTCCGTAGGAGCAGTGTCCATGCCGCTGCCATGGAGAAAGGGCTTTCCCCTAGCTTCTCACATCCCCCAGAGTGGTTTTGTCTTTCGCTTCATGGTCTTGAGCTCCTCCAGCACCTCCTTTTCCCCGGGGGAGAGCTCGTGGAGGTACTTCTGGAGCAGGAGCTTTGCATGTGGCTCAGGCACATCCCCATAGAGGATCTCGCCCTCCTTCACCTGCCTGCCTATGGTCGGCCCCTCAATGGCCACCGCTATCTCCTTCCCCTTGCCTGCAGATGGGATTGTCTCACCCTCCTCCTGAAGCTCCTTCACAACACCCACAGCAGCGCCATCGCCGTTGAGAAGCTCATATCTGGGTTTCAGGGTCCCCTCAAGGACCTCCACACCCACCACAGCCGGTTTGCTCTGGCGGAACACCATGCCCGGGATCAGCCTTATCTTCACAGGGCGGACCAGGGCATCGAGCTCATCTCTCTTCTCCTGCGTCCTCAGCTCCTTTATCCATTCATCATAATCCTCTATTATCCTGTATATGACGCTGTTCTCTATGATCTTGATGCCAAGCTCAGCGGCGCGTATGCGGGCGTCTGGCAGCACGTCGACGTTGAAGGCAAGGACCACAGCACGGCTCCGGTCCTTCTCCTTTACGGCCGCAGCCTCAACAACATCCCTTTTTGACACGTCCCCTGTGCTTGCGAGCCTGATCGGTATGTGGGACTCCCTCAATATCTTGACCATGGCCTCCAATGCCCCGATTGTGTCCGTCTTCACAACCACGCCTGTCTCCTCTGTCTCTATGACCGCTCTCTCCATCTCCCTCTTCATCACCTCTTTTATCTGCTCCTCCTCGCCTGGAGAGATGACATAGAGCGGCGAGCCGGCCACCACCCCGTCGAGCTGAGGCGCCGCCACCTTGATGCCGCTTGCCGCACGGGCCTCGCTTATGTGGTCGAACCTGAACTTCGGATCCCTGATCTCGTCAAGGGGCTTTGGCTTCAATATGGCCCTGACCTTGGTGGTCACAATCCCCTCTTTGGCCGCCACAGCTATCTGATCCCCCTTCTTCAGCTTCCCGTCATAGAGTATGGCGTCGATGGTAGTCCCAAGGCCACGCTCATCCTTAACCTCAAGGACTGTGCCCCTTCCAGGGCCCTCCACCGTTATCTCAAGCTGGGACTCAAGGAACCGCTGCGCAAGACCTGTGAGGAGCATCAGAAGCTCAGGTATGCCTTCGCCGGTGAGGCCGCTCACAGGAACGATCGCAACCTGCCTTTCAAAGCGCTCCACCCGATCGAAGCGCTCTGACTGGAACCCCTGGTCATGGAGTGCGCCCACAATCTCATAGAGCCTGTTCTCGATAGCGCTCTTCACCTCATCTGTCTGGGAGGCAAAGGAAGCGGTGAAAGAGCTGCCTTCACGGGGCTTCCACCCAGGTATCCTGTCGATCTTGTTGAGGGCGAGTATGAAGGGTGTGCGATGGGTCCGCAGGATTGTGAGCGACTCAATGGTCTGAGGCTGGAAACCCTCGTTTATATCCACCACAAGCACGGCTATGTCTGCAAGCGCCCCGCCGCGTTTCCGAAGGGTTGTGAAGGCCTCATGCCCCGGCGTATCGATTATGAGGAGACCGGGGATGGTGATCTCTATCTTCATCCTCTCCAGAAGCTGGCCGCAGACCTGCTTTATAGTCTCCATCGGTATCTCAGTAGCACCGATGTGCTGTGTGATCAATCCAGCCTCCCGCTCCGCCACCGCGGTCCCCCTGATCCTGTCAAGGATCGTGGTCTTGCCATGGTCCACATGCCCGAGCACCGATACAATGGGCTGCCTCACATCCTTCATAGGGCAAGAATAAGAAAGCGGTGTTTATAAAAATTCTTATCAAAGAGTGAGTGTAAAAAAGAGAGAGAATAAGGGACGCTTAAGAAAAGGCGCATCCCTCTTGTGTTTTTTGGCATTCATTAGATGACTCTACCGTCTACTCGTCGTCGTGATCGTCTCCATGCTTGTCTTTATGCTCTTTGTCGTCGTGCTTACATTTAGAATCCTTGCCATCGTCGTGATCGCCATCCTCATGCTCACATTCCTTCTTATCGTCTTTGCCTTCGTGTTTCTCTTCTTTTCCCTGATCTATAACGCGTATCG
>RFHW01000011.1 GCA_003695745.1 Methanobacteriota archaeon
GTGTCTTGGAGCCCTCTGAATAGAACGGCCGGAGGTTGATGTTCACGAATCCCCAGTTGTAGTAGCCGGCGATCTCTGCGCAGAGCCTGTTCACGGTGTCGTAGTTGCCTTCAACGCCGATGAGGTTCGGCCCATAGGCCAGGGCCTGCACCACCTTGCCGAGGTTGAGGTCGGCCGGTATGAAGATGTAGCAGTCCAAGCCTGCCTTGGCGCCGTGGGCGGCCACGCTGCTTGCAAGGTTGCCTGTGCTTGCGCATCCTATGGTGTCGAATCCGAAGTCCAGGGCCTTGGACACTGCCACTGAGACCACGCGGTCCTTGAAGGAGAAGGTGGGGTTCACGCTGTCGTTCTTGATGTAGAGCTCGTCAAGGCCCACTGCCTCTGCGAGGTTGTCAGCTTTGTGGAGGGGTGTGAATCCGGGCTGGAGGTCCACGACGCGGTCGCCGATGGGCAGGAGCTCCCTGTATCTGAAGAGGGTGTTGGGGCCTTTCTCTATGGATTCCCGTGTGACCCTCTCTTTTAGGGCCTCATAATCGTAGACCACCTCAAGGGGGCCGAAGCACTCCTCGCAGATGCTGATGGCTGCCACCGGGTACTCTACCCCGCAGTTCCTGCATCGAAGGTTCTCTACTGATGTCAATCTGGCTCACCTTGTTTGTAGCGAAAGGAGGATTATTATCTATATTTATAGTTTACGGTGAATTTTATTACTATGAGTAATATATGGCCGCCACAGAAAACCTCAGCCACCCGGGACCTAACCCTCAACAGTTTTAACAAAGACCCGTCTGTCCCTCGGCCCGTCGAACTCGCAGAAGAAGATGCTCTGCCACGTTCCAAGCCTGAGCCTGCCGCCCTCCACAAGGATGACGAGGCTGCTTCCCATGAGGCTTGCCTTGACATGGGCCGGCGAGTTGCCCTCCCTGTGACGATACCCAGCCCCATCTGGCACAAGCCTCTTCAGGGCATCAAGGACATCCAGCCTCACAGAGGGATCGGCACCCTCATTTATGGTCAGCCCCGCAGTTGTATGAGGGCAGTAGACCACGCAGAGACCGCTCTCTATGTCGACGGCCCGCCTCACCTGCTCGGTAATATCGATGAGCTCCTCCCTTCCAGAGGACCTGACCGGGATCTCCATGAAACCAAACTCCACGCAAGAAGGATAAAAGGGTTTCCCCCAAATCTGCCACACCGTTTTTATACCTGCACAGCAGTAGAGGATAACAGCCTCTATGCACCCCCTATTCGACCCCACCCGGCAGGACACGGCAGAGACACCCTTCCCAGTGAGAGGGGGCAGCGCACGATGCATACTCTGCAGAGGCGCAAAGATGCTCTGCGGCAAGGCCAGCTGCCCTGTCATACTCAGATACTATCAGAGCATGAAGGTCGCGCCACTCATAGACACGCTGGAGCTTGATGGCAGCAGCCCCCCCTCGGTGTTCGTCGGCCGGATAGGTTACCCCAAGGTATCTGTTGGGCCGCTCATCCCGCCTGTCCATGGCGACACCAGCATCCTCGACACCCCTGAAAAATGGGTCGGGAAGAGCATGGATGAGATCGTGGCCATGAGAAGCCAGCTTGTGCGCGGGAAATACAGTGTCAAAGTGGATCAGGTGGAAGGCGGAGGCCGCCTTGTGGACATGGTGCGGGACCTCGCCATGGCAAGGGGCCCTGCCCATGTGGAGGCCTCTTTCCTGAAGAAGCCCCGCGGCGGCCTGGTGCTGAGCGACGAGGTGCAGCCCCACGGCCCATCAGCACCGCTCAGATCCCTTGACATCGGGAGTTTGAAGATCGACAGAAGGATCGAGCGCGCCTATTCTGACACTGACCTCCCTGCGCGGGAGGCGGTGCTCACGCTCTACAAGGATGATGTGAGCGTCACACAGATACAGCGCTCATTCAGCGTGGGGGCCTTTGGAGAGGAAAGCCGGAGGAGGTTTGTCCCCACCCGCTGGAGCATAACAGCGGTGGATGACACCATCTCCAAACACCTGGTGCAGCAGGTGAAGGACTTCCCGTGGATAAACGAATACCGTGTCTATGAGAGCTGGAGCCTTGACAACCGCTTCATCGTCCTCCAGATGCCCGGCAGCTGGAGCTACGAGCTCGTGGAGGCATGGTATCCAAGGACCACATGGAACCCCCATGGAAGAGAGATCGCCATATACTCCTCTGCCGAAGGGTACAGGGGGCGCTCAAAATACGCGGAGATAGGCGGCTGCTACTATGCGGCGAGGCTCGCCACATCAGAGCACCTGGCTGGTGAGAGGCGGCAGGCAACGACGGTCATACTGCGCGAGGCCCATCCCGGCTATATCATGCCGGTGGGGGTGTGGAATGTGCGGGAGAACGTGCGGGCAGCCTTCAGGGAAAGGCCGAGGACCTTTGAGAGCCTGAAGACCGCCCTTGAGTATGTGCAGACGCGGCTGGACATACCCCTCTCCACATGGATAAGGAACAGCAGGGTCCTGAGAGACAGGCTCCATCAACGGCGGATAGAGGAGTTCACGGGCTAGACGCCGGGGCTGCCGTAGAGGTATCTGCCGTATCCCGGCTTCACAGTGACCTCCCCATCTTCACAGACGCTTTTGCCACGCAGCATCACCCTTTTGACGCTGCCCCTTGTTCTCCTCCCCTCGAAGGGCGAATACCTTGCCTTTGAATAGAAGCCTGCAGGATCTATCTTTGACTCGCTCTTCATGTCAAGTATGAGCAGGTCGGCGTCGCAGCCCGGTTTTATGAATCCCTTGCCCCTGACGTTGAATATCCTTGCAGGGTTCTCGCACATCATCCGGGCGAGGTCGGTGAGCCCCAGGGCGCCTCTGTTCACAATATCCAGCATGAGCCTGAGCATGACCTCAAGATTCGGTATGCCAGATGGGCAGGAGAGGACGTCTAGCTGTTTCTCTTCAAGGGTATGCGGGGCGTGGTCGCTTGCAATGACATCCACTTTCCCTGATTTGACCGCCTGCCACAGGCCGTGGACATCAAGCTTTGTCCGCAGAGGCGGGTTTGTCTTGGCAATGCCTTTTTGCTCTCTCAGGTCCTTTTCAGTTAAGAGCAGGTGGTGGGGTGTGACCTCGCAGGTGGTGTGCCGGTTCAGAAACCCCAGGGACTTCGGCAGGGTAACATGACAGATATGGATATGTTTTCTGTGTTTTGCAGCAAGCCTTGCGGCCATCTTCACAGCAGTGGTCTCTGCCTCAGGCTCCCTGATGTCTGCGTGGAGCAGGAAATCCCCTGTGTCCTCTGCAAACTCCCTGTTCCGCCTGATGACCCGCGGGTCCTCACAGTGCACCGTGAGCCGCGGATATGCTGTAAAGGCCTTTTCAAGGGATCCCTCCAAGGGCTCTCTGAGGCTGTCCATATAGACCTTCATGGACGGGGCAGCCACCCCCGCCAGGTCATCCCACCTGTCCGACAGGCCAAGGTGGATTCCAAAGTCTGCAACAGAGCGCTTCAAACCGAGCTCAACGCGTCTTCGGAGCGTGTCTTCATCCTTTATGGCCGGCGATGTGTTGGGCATCTCAAGATAGGTTGTGA
>RFHW01000091.1 GCA_003695745.1 Methanobacteriota archaeon
CCGGCGGCGACAGCCATCCGCTGATCTACATGCCCCTAACCCTCACAGGCTTTGCAGTGATCCAGAACGGCACAACCGGCGCGGTCATAGACAGCTATCAGGTGGATGTCAACGTCACCGCCAACGCCACTGGAAACGCAACAGTAGGCATAGCAGCTCAGGTGTCACTCAATGCCTCTGACTTCAGCGTCCCGGCCATAAACAGCTCAAACTCAGATGCCGATGAAGGGATAAAATACCTTAACATAACAAACACCACAAGCCTTGAAAACGTCACCATGATACGTATCGTGTTCTATTACGCAGATTTCGAGTTATCAGGCCTTGACGAGAAAACCATCTCATTCTACTACTGGGACAGCAACACCTCAACATGGCTCAACGCCATGAAATACGTGGGCAAAAACCTGACCCCATCAGGGCCAACAGTCTACGATGCAGGCAGGAACACTGCAGAGAACTACGTCTACATCGTGGTGGACCACTTCTCCATCTACGGCCTCGGCGCCAGCGTCTACGGCGGCGGGGGCAGCGTCTATGGCGGAGGCGGTCATGTTGCCCCGCAGATCGTGCCGCGGACAGGCATCGTCCGCATCACCAGGCCCATGTACGTTGGCCTTGTCAGGCAGTTCAACTACTTTGACCGCAGGTTCTACAACGCGCCGCAGCCCCTCTGGGGAACGCTGGCATCCATCGGAGCCTACTGGGCGCCTGTGGAGCAGGCAGAGGACCTCAACCCCATCACCCATCCCCATGACATCGAGGACCTCCTCGGCGATGTTTACAGGATCGCCTCGCAGGCCGTCCTTGAGGAAAAGCCAGGTGGCGCTGGCACCGTCATCATCTCCCGGGGCGACCTTGGCGTGGACTCCATCGCCGCAACAGCCTATGCTGAGGTCCATCACATGCCCATCCTCCTTGTGGAGCCCGCCTCTATCCCGGCAGAGACGGCCGATGCCCTGCAGAGGCTTGGCGCGCGGTCCACGGTCATCATAGGCGGCCATGAGGCCGTTTCCGAGGAGCTTGTGCCACAGCTTCCCAACGCAACCCGCATCTGGGGCGCGGACCGCTACTGGACAGCCGTTCGCCTTGCAGAGGAGCTGACAAAGGAGGTGCATGTGGACACCGTGGTGGTGACAGACGGCCTCGATCCGGAGGGCACGGCCGTGATGGTGGCCTCCTACTACGACGCGCCCATAGTCTATGTGAAGGGTGATGAGGTGCCAGAGCCCACAAGGCAGTTCCTCCAGACACACAGCTTCAAGAAGGTCATCCTCGTCGAGGTCTCGGACACCGCGGCAGAGGAGATAAAAAGCATCATATAAACAACCCTTGTCCTTTTTGAATGAAGCGGGGAGTGAAAACCCTTATTAGCCACCCCGTTGATTTAAGCCTATGATCATCCTTAAGCTGGGCGGGAGCGTTGTCACAGACAAGTCAAGGCCCTTTTCATTCAGGGAAGAGGTGGTGCGGCGGCTGGCAGAGGAGATAAGGGACAGCGACGTTGAGGGGCTTCTGATTGTCCACGGCGGCGGGGCCTTTGGACACCCCGTAGCCTCTGAATACGGCATCGAGGATGGTTTGAATGAGCCGGGCCAGCTCATGGGTGTTGCAAAGACGAGGGCTGCCATGGCCGAGCTGAACCAGCGGATTGTGGAGGTCCTTGTGGAGTGCGGCATACCGGCAGTTTCGATACAGACCTCGGCGGTCTTTGAGTGCAGGGACAAAAGGATATACAGTGGGCGCATAGAGCCTGTCAGGGATTTTCTGGGCATCGGAGCGGTTCCGGTGCTCTATGGCGACGTGGTCGTTGACAGGAGCCTTGGCGTGTGCATACTCTCGGGCGACCAGATCGTGGCCTATCTGGCAGAGCGGCTCAAACCAGAGCAGGTCATCCTGGCCACAGACGTGGACGGGGTCCTGGATAAAAATGGAAGGGTCATTGAAAGGGTGAACGATGCGAACGCGCCCTCAGCCGTTGAAGCCTCTTTCGTTCCGGCAGGCGATGTGACAGGCGGGATGAAGGGAAAGATTGAGGAGCTTCTGGAGCTGGCGAAAAGAGGGGTTTCCTCTGTGATTGTGAACGCCCTCGTCGAAGACCGGCTTAAGAATGCTTTATTAGGCAAGAAGACAATAGGAACACTGTTCGAGGTGAAACGTTGATAGAGGATCGCAAGCTTGACCACATCAGCCTGTCCCTCAGCAAAGAGGTGGAAAGCGCCGTTGACACAGGGTTCAGGGACATCATACCCGTTCACAGGGCGCTGCCTGAGCAGAGCCTTGATGAGATCGACACCTCCACATCCTTCTTTGGAAAGAAGCTGAAGGCGCCCCTCGTCATCGCAGGCATGACAGGCGGTCATGAAAAGGCCATGCGCATAAATGAAGCCCTTGCCACCGCCGCTCAGGAGGTGGGTGTTGCCATGGGTGTGGGCAGCCAGAGGGCTGCAATCGAGGACAGAGGGCTTGGAAAGACCTATTCCGTTGTGAGGGAGGCGGCGCCTGATGCGTTCCTGATCGCAAACCTCGGCGCCGTGCAGTTCGGAGCAGGAGGCTACACCATCGAGGAGGCTGAGAAGGCTGTGTCAATGATAGAGGCCGATGCCCTGGCCATACATCTGAACCCGCTCCATGAGGCTGTGCAGCCAGAGGGGGACAGGGACTTTCGGGGATGCCTTGAGGCTGTGGCCGCCTTGGAAGGGCTTTCAGTGCCCTGGATCGCAAAGGAGACCGGTGCAGGCATCTCAAGGACCGATGCAAAGGCCATTGAAAAGGCAGGGGCGGCCGGGATCGACGTGGGAGGCCTGGGCGGCACATCCTTTGCAGCCGTTGAATCATATCGGGAAGGCGCTGACAGGGAGCTTGCCCAGAGATTCCGTGACTGGGGGATACCCACGGCCGCATCCACAATAGAGGTTCTGGAGGCAACCTCCCTGCCCGTGATCTCCACGGGCGGGTTGCGGGACGGCGTGGACCTTGCCAAGGCGCTTGCCCTCGGTGCCGCGGCAGGCGGGATGGCGCTGCCCCTGTTGAAGGAGGCGGTGAAGGGCCCGGAGGCTGTGAAGAAAAAGCTCAGCCATATCATAGGTGAGCTGAAGACGGCCATGTTCCTCATGGGCGCAGGCGACATCGACGGGCTGAGGAAAAGCGACCTCGTCATAATGGGACGGACGCGGGAATGGCTGGAGGCGCGGGGCATAGACCACAGGAGATATGCCAACAGGAACATTTATAAATGAGCACGTCCCAGGGGGGCGTGTAGAATGGGGGAGATGCATAACAGAACATAAACAAATTTATCGGAGTTGATAATCTATGGAGATAATTGCAATAGGCGGCTACAACGAGTTCGGCCGCAACATGACAGAGGTGAAGGTCGGCGATGAATCGGTCATCATCGACATGGGGATAAAGCTGGACCGGGTCCTGATCCATGAGGACTCAGACCTGTCCACTATGGATTCAGATGAGCTTGTGAAGCGGGGGATCTTCCCTGACGACCGCTTTGTACAGGGGCGGGTAAAGGCCATCATCATATCCCACGGCCATCTGGATCATCTGGGCGCTGTGACCAAGTTCACAGACAAATACGATGTGCCCATATATGCAACGCCCTATACGGCTGAGCTCATAAAGGCGGAGAAAAGATATAACAGGGGTTTTAAAGGCGGCGAGCGTGTTGTCTCGGTCCAGCCCGGAGAGATCATAGAGGTGTCTCCCAACATCAAGTTAGAGTTCGTGGCAGTGACCCACAGCATCCTACACGCCTCTTTCGTGGCCCTTCACACGCCAGAAGGCGTCCTCATATATGCCAACGACTTCAAGTTCGATGACACACCGGTCCTTGGCGAGACAACGGACTATGACCGGCTCATGGAGCTCGGGCAGGAGGGGGTGAAGTGCCTCATCATCGAGAGCACCCGTGTCATGGAGGAGGAGAGAACACCCTCTGAGGATATAGCGCGAAAGCTCCTCTTTGACACCCTTTCAAAGGCAGATGAGGATTCCGGGCTCATAGTGACCACCTTCTCCTCACATCTGCAGCGGATACGAAGCATCCTCGATGTTGCGGAGCTGATAGGCCGAAGACCTGTGCTCCTGGGACGCAGCATGGCCAAATACTCTGGCATCGGCGAGAAGCTGGGCCTCATCAAGATGCCTAAAACCACCTCGGTATATGGCAGCCAAAAGGCTGTTGCAGGCATCCTGAAGAACATAAACAGCGAGGGGCGTGAGAACTATCTCATCATCGCAACAGGCCATCAGGGCGAGCAGGACGCCATCCTCTCGCGCATCGCAAATCGGGAGTTCGACTTCAGGATCGGGAAGGACGATCAGGTGGCCTTCTCGGCAAATGTGATACCCAACCCCATGAACAGGGCGAACAGATACGTCCTTGAGACAAAGCTCAGGATACAGGGCGCAAGGATCATAAAGGGGCTTCATGTTTCAGGACATGCGGCGAGGGAGGACCACCGGTATCTCCTGCGTGTGCTGAACCCTGAGAACATCGTTCCCTGCCACGGCGACCTCCTCATGCTCTCCTCATATGCGGAGCTTGCCGAGTCCATGGGCTACGAGCTCAACAAAGACCTCCATCTCATACGCAACGGCCAGAAGGTCGTTATCTAGAGGGGGCCTTTTCCCTATCCCTGACTGCGCCGCAGAAAGGGCAGAAGCTGCCCACAGAGGGTATCTCCCTGTTACAGGCAGGGCAGCGCTCGACCTCGAAGATGCGGGCCTGTCTGGGCCGGTGCAGCCCCAGCCCTTTGAGAATGCGGCGCAGGGCCTGTGAAAGGGCCTGATAGACCCTGCTTCCCCGCACCTTCTCCTCGCCCCTGCGGTAGAGGGAGGTCTGCTTCACACCCCTTTTAAAGAGCGATTTGAAGAGGATGTAGTGGAGCCTTGCGATGAAGCCGGCGGCAGCGGCGTAGAGGGCTGATATGATGGGCAGTGAGAGGACGAACCCTATGAGGAGTAGAAGGGCATGGACGGCACCGGCCAGGACCCCTCCCACATAGCCAGCTGCCAGCAGGAAGAGCGCAAGGATCTGCGCCGGACCTTTCTGAAAGGACTCGCCCCCCAGATAGAAGGCGGCTATAAAGATCATCAGACCCACAGTGAACAGGGCCCTCCATGTCTTCTGCTCCACTGGCTTCACCACAGAGATGTATTTGAGGGCAAGATATTTAAAGAGGAAGGTAGTCTATGGGCTTGGTATCAATGGTCTCGGCAGTGTGCATGATAAACGTGGAGCTGGGCAGAGAGG
Organism: Methanobacteriota archaeon; assembly: GCA_003695745.1. Taxonomy (GTDB): domain Archaea; phylum Hydrothermarchaeota; class Hydrothermarchaeia; order Hydrothermarchaeales; family SZUA-236; genus J060. The sequence continues at coordinate 5,270 of RFHW01000091.1, forward strand.
TCCAGGTACGCAGAGAGCTCTCCATGTTCGAGGGGGTAAAGGAGCTGCTCCACCTCTTCGGGGAGTATGACTTCCTGGTGATCATCAAGGCCGATGACCTGAGACAGGTTAACTATATCGTTGACAAGATAAGGGAGATAGACGGGGTAACAGCGACAAAGACCATTATCGGTGCCGAGGAAGAGGAATAGACCCTGATACCTGGCGATGCCTGTATTGAACCTTCTCCTGCTGCTCCTTTCTGCCGGCCTGCTCGCCCTTTTGCTCTGGAACATAGAGGCCAGATATTACATTGAAGGCCCCTGCGTAAGGTTCACAGAGGACCGGTATGTGAAGGTGGGCCTCTATCCCGGTGATGCGGAGGCCGTCTTCCTGTTCTCAGCCGACGACCTGAGCGCAGACACCGATGACAGATGTCTCTCACAGGTCCTCTCCCTCCTTGAAAAACACGGGGTGAAGGGCACATTCTTCACAATCCCCCGTGTGAACGGCGATGAAGCAGCAGCGAGCCTTGCAAAACAGATCCAGAGGGTTCTCTCCAAAGGCCATGAAGTGGCCCAGCACGGCTTCAGCCACAGACGACGCAGACATGCATGGATACCCTTCTTTGGCTCCTATGAGTTCAGAGGGCTGGGCTATGAGGAGCAGCTCAAAAGGGTGCGGATGGGCAAAGAGATCCTGGAGAGCCTCAACGCCACTGTCCAGGGCTTTCGAACACCCCATTTCTCATCCAGCCCGGCGACCCTTGATATCCTCATAAAAGAGGGCTTCCAGTATGTCTCTGACGTGAGGATACATCCTGAGGGGAAGATAACGAATAAACGGCTTCTGGGCGTGGTCTACGGCTCCATCTACTACCCCTATTTCTGGGAGACCGGCCATGGCCGCTGCCTCATAATCCCCACAAACGGCGACTACACATGGAATATTAACAGGGTGATCCGAAGACCGGATCTGTTCCTTGCGAAAAAGAGATTCAACCGCTATTATGAGCACCGCGGCGTCTTCTGCCTCCTCACACACCTCCATCCGCTGGCTCTGGAGAAGGACAGGGGGCTTCGCTTCCTTGACTCCCTCCTCCACCATGTGACAGGAGAGGATGTGTGGGCCCCCACAATGGCAGAGTTCACACGCTGGTGGGCGGCCAGATGCAGCCTCCATGTGAAGACAGAGATAGATGGGGAGCTCTGCATAATGCTCTCCACGCCAGACGGGAAGGCGCTGGACGGTCTGAGGCTGGAGATAAAACACCAAGGGCCATACAGGATACTCCACAATGGAAAGGAGGTGGCCCGTGGAGCCGGAGAAGATGTGGTGCACCTCAGCCTCCCGGGCTAAAAGGAGACCTTGAAATCAGGGCCTGAGAGCTCGAATCTGGGATGCCTTCTTTTGCCGATGTACCCCCTTGTCCTCTCCCAGAGGGCGTGGGAGACGATTGGAAGGGCGATTGTGGCGTCCACAAAGACCTGCACCTTCCTCGCCCCTGCGGAAATCTTGCCCCATGACACCGCCTCGTCAAAGGTGCATCCAGAGAGCCCGCCCCACTGAGGCGAATCCGTGGTGTACTGAATGGCATATTCATGGCCCATGTTCTCACTGCCAAAGAGGGATGCCACGATCTCTGTCTGCTGGATGAAGTTCTTGGGCACGCCGCCGCCCACATAGACCACACCGGTCTTCTCCGACGCCTCAACGATGGAGGTGATCTCCTCCACATCCTTAACATGATCCAGCTGGACAGGGTGCCCTTTGCGCCTCGCCAGGGCAAGGCCGATGCCGATGGAGCTGTCAGAGATAGAGGGAGAGAAAACAGGCACACCATGTCTATAGGCGCTCACCAGGATGGAGTTCTCCAGACCCCCCAGACCAGCGATATGCTCGCCAAGGAGATAGATGAACTCCCTAGATGAGTAAGGGCCGCCGCCCAGCCTCTCCGCAAAGCCCGCGATCCGCCTGTCAAGCTCCCGGAACTCCCGCTCAGAGGCGAGGATGTCATGGATCCTGTCGATCTCACACTTGAATAGCTCCCTGTCGTCCATCCCCTCGCTGCCAATGTAGTGGCGGCCTCCAAGCGCCTCATGGGCGTCGTGAAAGAGATTCGCCCCCGTTGTCACAAGACAGTCCACCATCCTATTCTCTATGAGAAAGGAGATGACCCTGCCCATCCCGGCAGGCACCATGGCCCCTGAGAGGCCCAGGAAGATGGAGAGACCCCGCTCCCGCAGCATCTCAGCCCAGATGTCAACGGACAGGGAGAGATTGCGCCCCTGAAAGCCAAGACCGCCCATCTCCTCCAGAAGACGACCCACAGACTTCTCACCCACAGAGATAGGTCTGGTAGGCCTGTCAAGAAACCTGCGTCTCTCCATATCCAGCCCTCACCACTCTCAGGGAATCATCACCGCCGCCGCTACGACAGTGGTCCACCGGCCATCCTTGCCCACCACCGCAGACTTGGTGATGTTACGGGTCTTCACGATCTTCCCAGAAAGCCGCCATATCTCCCTCTTCTCATCATAACAGATATCCTCATCATATTCAATCCCAAGGGTGCTTGCAAGCATGGACGCCGCAAGATCCTCTGCATAATTCCCTGCCACGTTCTCGGTCTGGCCAAAGCTGTGATGCTCGCTCAGATAGCCATACTGACCCTTATCCTTGGGAATGGCAACCCCGATAGACGCCGCTATAAGCCTGTTCCGCTCATTGCTCGCATTCTGAGAGAGCACACAGAAAACCACCTCCCCCGGAGAAAGGAGCTTGGAGCCGGCAGCCCGGGAGATGATCTTGCAGCCAGGCGGCAGGATGCTGGACACCCTCACAAGATTATACCTCTCAATCCCGGCGTCACGCAGCGCCAGCTCAAAGGACTGAAGCTTCTCCCGATGGACACCCACACCAGATGTGAGAAAGAGCCTGGACGGGATCATTTACACATCACCTTCACTAAAGGACAGACTAACTGGGATTTAAACTTTGTGCCGGATCACACCCCCCTCACCGGTTCAAGAAAACCTTTAAATAGAATCCACAAGACAAGCCCACTTAAACAACATAAAAAAAGGGCCCGTGGCGCAGCCTGGTTAGCGCGTTCGGCTGATAACCGGAAGGTCAAGGGTTCGAATCCCTTCGGGCCCATGCAGCTTTTCTTTGTGACGGTAGTAGAACTTTTTCCTCAGTCTCCGGCATATGATGAAATGCCTATAACCAAAAGGTGTGTAGGCATTTTAAAATGGAGGTGAGAAACAACATGGACCTGTTGTATGCTGGTCTGGACGTCCATAGGGACAGCCTCTATGGAACGGTTCTGGACAG
>RFHW01000092.1 GCA_003695745.1 Methanobacteriota archaeon
GGCGGCTGGCTGGAGGAGCGCAAGCTCGAAGCCGAGTTCGGCGAGGAATACCGCTCCTACAAGAAAAAGGTCTCCATGTTCCTGCCTGTGAAATGGGTGCTCGACAAGGTTTCATGAGCTCTCTTTCACCGCTCCCAACAAAGGGGGTGTCCTGTCCGCCAGCTTCAGACCCTGACCATGACCCTGCCATCTTCCACCTTCGTCTCATAGGTTTCAAGGTCATGGGCCTCGATCTGTGCCATGATCTCCATCGACCTCTCCGCGTCTTTCATCAATCTCTTCAGAGGCCCGGGGAGACTTGGCAGCCGTGGTTCCGTTAGTTTCTTTCCCGTGGTAACGTCGTAGCCTGCAAAATGCAACGGGCATATGAGCTGTTTGCCTACCAGTTTTCCAAGATGCAGCGGCGCGCTCATATGCGGGCATCGGTCGTTGAAGGCGTAGATGCTGCCCTCCACCTTCGCAAGGGTTATCTTCACCCCGCCTGCCTCCACGAGCTTCATCGAGCCCTCCGGAACATCGTCTGCCTTCCCTGCTTCGATCCATTCCATAGGGTTTTCACCTCCCTTTTTATTCGTTAATGTGTCCGTCGTCAAACCCGGCTCTGATATGAGCCCCGTTGCAGAAGGGCTTGTTGCCTGAGCGGCCGCACCGGCAGAGGGTGACGCGGTTACGGACCTCATAGACATGGCCGTCCGCCGACTCGACCGGCACTCCTCCTTTGACCCAGATGGGTCCGCTCACACCGCTCAACGGGTCCTCGGTAATGCTGACAGAGGGCTCAAAGTCTGGCTCGATCGGTTTGCCTGCCTCTTTGTCCCATGCCACGAGCCTGCCGCTCGGGCAGTTCCCGGCCTCCTCAATCGCTATCCCTTTTTTCACAGGGTCGTCTGAGCCTTCCACAAGCGCCCATATCCCTCCGGCACGGTGGCAGAAACGTGCCACAGCACAGAGCTCCATGGCGTCTGTGAGGTCCACGCCAGGTCCCCTGTAGAGCTCTGCCATCTCGCTGTATGGCACCCGTCTTGCTGTCTCGGTCCCATCAAATCCCGCCGAGATATGGCTTCCATCGCAGAAGGGCTTGTTCTTCGAGGCGCCGCACCGGCAGAGGGCATAGCTCTCGCCAGCCTCCAGCTCCTCAACCCTCCTCCACTCCAACGGGTCCCCATTGGCATCTGCAACGATGGCCTCACGATAGAGGGGCAGGCCGCCTGAAACGAGGATGGGCCCGTCCCTTGTGATCTTCAGCTTCTTATCCATCGCGCTCAACCGCCCATCTTCTTGTAGTCCCATGAGATGATGCGCTCTGGCCTGAGCCTGATTGTTGCTCTTGGCATGGAGAGGAGTTGCTGCGCCATGGGATGCTCAAGGCTGCCCAGGTACTTCAGGTATATCCTCTTCGCCACCTCGGTCGAGCCTTCTTCCTCCACCTCTGCAGGGCCTCTCATTATCACGCCTTTGCTCTGGAACCCTCCCTCTGTGGTGTCGATTGCCACCGCCACAGTGCGGTTGGCCTTGATGTTTCTTATCTTCGCCGAATCCCTCCCGGTGCTGATCACAAGTGTTCCCTCTTCATAGATGAACCACACCGGCGCTATGGAGGGCCTGCCGCTCTTGCCCACGGTCGCGATCCTCGCAATAATGGGCTGGGAAAGATACTCCTCAAGCTCTTCTTCTGTCATGCTCATGTCCATCTCATATCACCTCATAATTTCACTTCGCAAACCTTAAATACTTCATTTCTTGAACTAATATATAAATAGTGTAGTATTGGGTTTTGAAGCAACTATGCAGAGGTGAAGGAATGGCTGGCTCATGCGACATCGAAGGGACCATGCAGCTCCTGAGCAGGAAGTGGACCCTCCTCATCATAAAAAGCCTCATCGACAGCGGAACCCTCCGCTACAGGGAGCTTGCGGCAAAGCTCAACGGCATAAGCCCAAAGACGCTTTCAGACAGGCTGAGGGAGCTTGAACAACAGGACATCATCAGGCGGGAGAGCTTCCCGGAGATACCGCCCAGGGTGGAGTACTCCCTCACAGAAAAGGGCGCAGAGCTCGGCGCCGCGCTCAAGGGGATTGTGGACTGGAGCGAGAAGTGGGGGTCAGGATAGACCTTATCCTCTCTAGGAGTGAAAGGGTCCTTCATTTTACCGGCAACTTTAAATATCTCCTGTGATATCGATGTCGATATTGACGTTGATATAGGTGTCTATCATGGAAGAGAGATGGAGCGAGCATCAGAGGCACTGGGCAAGGCACTTCACCTCCGTGCCAAAGGGATTCTGCAGGCTCTTCGTGCTCAAGCTCCTGCGGGAGCGGCCCATGAGCGGCGCAGAGCTCATGAACACCATTGAGGAGAGGACACAGGGGCAGTGGCGCCCCTCGCCCGGCTCCATCTACCCCATCCTCCGGTGGCTTGATTCCAAGGGGCTCATAAAGATCGAGAGCGTCACAGAGGGGGAGAAGAGGTATGCCCTGACAGAGAAGGGCCAGAGCTTCCTTGAGGAGGCAATGCGGTTCAAGCAGGAGATAATGGCCAAGCTCCATGGCCAGCAGAGCATGATCCACGAGATGTTCCATGATACAGAAGGCGATGTGCTGGACAGGCTCGTGGAGGAGGTGTACACCCTTATCGCTGAAAAAAGAGAGACCTCTGAGGAGGATGTGGCAGAGATATTGAGAGATGCGCGGGACCGTCTCAGGAGGGTTGGATGAGCGCCATTGAGACCAGGGATCTCACAAAGGAGTTTGACGGCCTGACGGCCGTTGACAGGCTGAACCTCACCATAAGAGAGGGGGAGCTCTTCGGCCTACTCGGACCTAACGGCGCCGGCAAGACAACGACGCTCAAGATGCTCTCCACCCTCATCAAGCCGAGCTCGGGCACGGCCGTTGTGGCAGGGCACAGCATACTGGAGGAGCGTGACAAGGTCCGTGAGAGCATCGGCATGGTCTTCCAGGACATCAGCCTTGACACAGAGCTCACAGGATGGGAGAACCTGGACTTCCACGCAAGGATGTACGGCATGGAAAAGGAGCTCAGGAGAGAGCGCATCAACGAGGTGCTGAGGCTTGTGGCGCTTGAGGACAAGGCAGACCAATATGTAAAATACTATTCAGGCGGGATGCAGCGCAGGCTTGAGATAGCAAGGGGGCTCATGCACTATCCAAAGGTGCTGTTCCTCGACGAGCCCACCCTCGGCCTTGACGCCCAGACCCGCCACGTCCTCTGGGACTACATAAAGGAGCTTGCCAATAGGGAGAATATAACCATCATCCTCACAACCCATTACATGGAGGAGGCGGATTACCTCTGCGACAGGATCGGCATCATGGACTACGGCAGGATCGTGGCCATCGGCACAAGTGAGGAGCTTAAAAAACAGGTGGGAGAGGACCTTATCTCTCTGCAGGTCAGGGGTGCGGCCGGAGCGGCGGAGAAGGTCTTCACCGGGCTGGAGGGGGTTGCAGGTGTCAGCGTCCATGACAGCACCATAGACCTCAGCGTGAAGAACGCTGAGGAGCAGCTGCCCCATGTGATAGAGGCGTCCCAGAAGGCAGGGCTGGGGATTGCGTCGGTTAGCATGGGAAGACCCACGCTTGAGGACGTGTTCCTCCATTACACAGGGAGGACGATCAGAGGCGAGGAGGCCAGCGGGAAGGAGGCGGCGAAGCGGAGGATGCGCATCGGGAGACAGCTCTGGGGAGGCAGGAGGAGATGAAGCTCATAGACCTATCAGCGATCTACACCCTCTGGCTGCGGGAGACCAAGAGA
>RFHW01000093.1 GCA_003695745.1 Methanobacteriota archaeon
CACCTCTTCTGCGACCCTGCCCACAGGCAGGGTGTTTATGCTTCTGAAGGCGTCCCTTCTGCTGGAGTGCATCTTGCGCACCCTCGTCCCCCGATGGATGAGACAATAGTCATCGCTCATGGAGCCGTGCATCACCACGAAGACGCCTGCAGCATCGGCCACCGCCGTCTTCACCGCAGCGATGAGGTTCACAGCCGAGTCCGAGGAGGGGCGATCGGAGCTTCTCTGCGACCCCACAAGGACAACGGGCTTTTCCAGACCCTGCAGCATGAAGCTCAGGGCAGCGCTTGTATAGCCGAGGGTGTCTGTGCCATGGGCGATCACAACGCCATCTGCGCCAGAGTTGAGCTCCTCGGCCGCCGCCTTGGCGATTGCCAGCCACTTCTCAGGCTCCATGTTCTCGCTCAGGATGTTGAAGAGCATCCTTGTCCGGATGTTGGCTGTCTCTGAGAGCTCCGGGATCGCCTCATGGAGCTCGGCTGCCGAGAAGGCCGGCGCCACAGCCCCGGTCCTGTAGTCGATCTTTGAGGCGATGGTCCCGCCTGTGCCCAGGATGGTGACAGAGGGGAGCGAAGGGTCCTGCGGCGGCTCATCCTCTTCCCTCTGGGCCGGCTGCCGCCCTGCCTTGCTGACAAGCTCCAGCGCCCCTATCCTCTCGACACTCACACCTATGTTGTATCCTGAGTCGAGCTTGAGCACGATGTGGCCTTCGTCGGCGAGCTCCGGCCTCGGCATGAGCAGGCCTTCCAAGGTCTTTTCACCCCATCTGAGCCTTATCCTGTCACCCACCTCTATCCCCCTGAGGAGAGCGGCCGCCTTGCCCCTGTACACGCCTCATGCCTCCAGTATGGAGCTTACACTCTCTAAAAGTCTTTTCCTGGCCTCGTTGAGCCTGCTCTCCCGCTCCCTCAGCGTCTGCTCCCGCTTCTTCAGCTCCCTCTGCCTCTCTTTGATGGCCTTTTCCACATCCTCCGGCGCCGGACCGCCTGTGATGGAGCGGGCCTTCACAGCCAGAACAGGGTCCATCGCGGCCTTTATCGCCTCCTCTGAGAGGCCGAGCTTTTCCCCTGCCACGGACTCGGCAGCCCTGTCAAGGAGCTCTGATGACACCTGGCCCGGCTCCACACCCTCTTTAATCGCCATCGAGACCATTGCGCCCACTATCTGGTGGGCGGTCCTGAAGGGCAGCCCCCTCTCCTTCACAATAAGGTCTGCAAGGTCTGTGGCTGTTGAGAAGTCTCTTGTGGAGGCGGCCTTCATCTCGCCGGCATTCACCTTCATGGTGCGGATCACCTTTGACATGACAGAGAGGGAGGAGGTCACACCCTCTATGAGGCTGAAAAATGCTGGCGACGCCTCCTGCAGGTCCCTGTTGTAGCTCTGGGGCAGGGCTCCAAGGATCGTTAAAAGCGACACAAGCCCTCCTGCGGCCGTTCCATAGCGGGCCCTTATGAGCTCGAGCACATCGGGGTTCTTCTTCTGGGGCATGATGCTCGATGTGGATGCCACCTCGTCTGCGAGCTCGATGTAGGAGAACTCCGGGGTGGACCAGATTACGAGCTCAGCAGCCATCTTGGAGAGGTCCATTGCAATGAGAACAGCGGCTGCGGCGGCCTCCACCATATAGTCCCTTGTGGAGACGGCGTCCATGGAGTTCTCAAGGACCCCGGCAAATCCAAGGAGGCCTGCTGTCATCTCCCTGTCAATGGGGTGGGATGTGGTGGCCACCGCCCCTGCGCCGAGGGGGCAGCGGTCTATCCTCCTGTAGACCTCGTCAAGCCTCTCCATGGACCTGAGCAGAGAATCCGCATAGGATAGGAGGTGGTGGGCGAGGGTGGTTGGCTGGGCATGCTGGAGATGGGTGAAGGCAGGCATCACCGTACCGGTGTGCTCGGAGGCGGTGGCGAGGAGCGTGGATATGAGGTCTGATGTGGCCTTTGACAGGGCGTTCACATCGTCCCTTGCCTTCATCCGCAGGTCCGTTGCGACCTGATCGTTTCTTGACCGCGCCTGATGAAGCCTTCCGCCGGCGTCACCGAGCTCCCTTGTGAGCCGGGCCTCAACAGCCATGTGGATGTCCTCCATATCCGGGTCAAGGTCTCTTTCGTCGAGCCCCTTCTCCAGAATCTCCTTTAGAAGGGCCAGTATCCTCTTTGCATCGCCACCATCCAGCAGCCCCTGTCTGTGGAGCATGAGGGCGTGGGCCATGTCTGCGTAGATGTCGTATTCCAGGAGCCCTCTGTCAAAGCCGAGTGAGGATGTGTAGAGGGCGACCTCCTTATCAAAACCCCTGCCTAACCTGCCTTCCCTGATCATAGTCGTAAGATAGTGCTCATAGTATTTAAAAATCAGTGGCCTGGTGGATTGGGCCTGCCACCCAGATATGTTTAAATATGTTAATCCTTGAATCCCTTTTGTAGAGGAGAGGTGTAGGTTGTTATGTGGCTTCAGATCAGGATGTATCTGCTCCTTGGCGTGCTCTTCGCCATAGTCTATGCTGTGGCTGTGGCCCTGCTGCCGGGTGGGAGCCTGTTTTTCTACGGGATCCTGGCCTCGTTCATGCTCTTTATACAGTATCTCATCGGCCCTCAGATGGTGCGCTGGAGCATGGGCGTGAGGGAGGTGAGCCCTCAGGAGGCGCCTGAGCTCCATCGGATGGTGGAGGAGCTCTCAGAGAAGGCCGGGATCAGGAAGCCGAAGGTGGGGGTTTCGCCGCGGCAGATACCCAATGCCTTTGCCTACGGAAACTTCCTCACAGGCGGCCATGTGTGCGTCACAGAGGGGATCCTCAGGCTTCTGAGCAGGGAGGAGCTTCGGGCGGTGCTCGGCCATGAGATATCCCATCTGAAGAACAGGGATGTGGCCGTTATAACAGCCCTCTCTGTGATACCCACGGTGATGTGGTATGTTGCATGGAGCACCCTCTGGTCAGGTGGCGGGGACCGTGACCGGGGCAACCAGGCCGTGATGGGGATTGTTGCGTTCATCCTCTATTTTGTGACTAACCTCCTTGTGCTCTATGGCTCCCGCATCAGGGAGTACTATGCCGACAGGGGGAGCGTGGAGCTTGGCAACGCACCTCATCATCTGGCAACAGCCCTCTATAAGCTGGTCTATGGCAGCGCCCGCGCCCCCCGTGAAAGCCTGAAGCAGATGGAGGGTCAGAGGGCCTTTTTCCTCAACGACCCATCGCGGGCCGTGACCGAGCTCAGGGAGCTTAAAGAGGTGGATCTCGACCTGAGCGGCACAATAGACCGGGATGAGCTTCTCGCCCTTCAGTCAAGGAGGATAGTCCTCTCCACAGGGGAGCGGCTTATGGAGCTCTTCAGCACCCATCCCAACATGGTGAAGAGGATCAATCACCTTTCAACGCTGGCATGAGGGCGGGGTTTGCGGCACACCAGCACCTTCACTATCTTGAAGGGGTCTTTTATGGGCGGCACGTATCTTATGCCCCTGTAGCTCTCTGCCTCTCTGCCCACCTCCTCCCTGAAGAGCCCTTCCGTGTATGTGATGTTGGGGAGTGTTTTGCCCTGTGCCTCGCGAAGCCTTAATGCCGCCATGTAGGAGAAGTGTGTCATGAGCGGTGTGTCCTCTCTGAAGCCCAGGTAGTCCCATGCGTCTGTGAGGGTGACATCAAAGCCGAGGGCCGTGGCAACGGAGATCATCTGCCCGAAGTGTATGGTGTACTCAGGGTGGTCGAGGTGGCGTGCGCGATAGGGGAGCCTGTCCTGATGGCCGTATTCTGTGATGACGGCTGTGCCGCCGGGCCTGAGGACCCGATAAAGCTCTTTCAGGAGCTGGAAGGCGCCGAGGTTCAGCCTCACCCTCCTTGGGGCCTCTCTGTACCAGTAGTGGAACTCCTCTGTCACTGGTATGCCCTGGCGGGAGAGCATCTCTTCCACATGGGCGGTCTCCGCCTCTGGCGTGTGGAAATCGGCTATGGCCTCGTTGGAGATGGCTATGTCAACGGTGGAGTCCTTCAGGGCCAGGGCCTCGCCGTTGCCGTGGATGTGGAGGGCCTTCACCCCGGATTTTCTGTGGAGCTCTCTCTGGGAGCGGATCAACGCCGGGGAGAGGTCGTATATGAGGTATTCTGCCTCCACCCCTCTTTCTTTGAGCTCTGCCATGATGTCTCTGGATATGTTTCCCAGGCCGCCTCCAACCTCGAGGATGCGCATGCCCTGTGCTATTGGGGTGTCCTCCTCTATCCGGCGGAGCAGGGCCTGCCCGTAGCTCTGGCCGTTGAGGATGGGATGGGGCACCCTGTAGAGGTGGGAGAGTGTGGATTCCACCCTGTCGAACTGCACAGCCCCGTCTGTGATGCCCTTGAGGTGATAGGCCCTCACGTCCTCTGCAGAGCCTTCGGATAGGTCTTTTTTCCGGGGCAGGAAGGGCGCCTTGTAGATGAGCTGGTTTGGAAGGGGCTCCCCCTTTTTCATGGGGCGTGCAAGGAGCCTTGCCATCTGGTTCTCAATAGAGGTCCATTCCCTCATGGTCCTCAGCAGCGTCTCTCCATCTGTCTGAAGCTCCTTTGCGATCTCCCTGAGGGTCCCTGTCCCGTCGCAGAGCCTCCAGAGCCCTGCCTCAACCCCTTCAAGCCTCTTCACATCGAAGTCTATCTCGCCGTGGGCGCCTTTCCTCTCCACGGCAACGTCTATTGAGCCGTCGCGGTCGATGTAGACCGTGCCCGGCACCTGCACCGGATAGAGGTCGAGGTAGTCCTCCGGACCCGGCGCCTTCCTCTGGATGATGAAGCGGTTTTCGGCGAGCTCGGCTAGGGCCGGGGTCATCCTCCGTGGGTCCACCTCCCTTCCCCCACGGTAGCTCTGGAGCGTGGCCCAGAGGTCTGGTTTGCATGGGTAGTACCAGCCTGTGGCCCTGTGGTATATGCAGCTGAAGGTCTCCTTTGATTTGTAGACCACCTCTCTGTTGAGAAAATATCTTGCCATCCACCCTTGATTGCCAAAGGGGGTTAATAAAACTTTCAACCCTAGATAAATATAATGTCTAAATCGCTTACCTCTTGTATCCTCTCAAAATCCCTGTCTTTTGTTATGACCCCCTCACCACCTCTTGATAGGGTTATGCCAGCAATCATCACGTCAGCCGAGTTGACAGGCGTCCCTCTTTTGTAGAGCCGTGCCATGAGCCTGCTGCTTTCCGCTGCGGCCTTTGCGCCGAAGGGATATACAGGCACGGCTGCAAAAAACCTGGTGAAGTAGGTCTTCTCATGTTTCAGGTTTTTATGAA
>RFHW01000012.1 GCA_003695745.1 Methanobacteriota archaeon
TCATCAGGCTTGATGAAGAGATGAGGATCATCTATGAGAACCCCCGTATGAAGGAGATACTGGGGGTTCCAGAGGGCGAGGAGTCGAAGGCCCTTGGCATGGACATCAGAAAGGTGCCCTCTCTAGTGAAGGCAGGGCTTGTGCCGATGTTTGATGAGCTTGCAGGGGGGCGTGATGTGGAGGGCGAGACGCCTTTTGTCTCCATCTACGGCAGGGAGTCGGTCCTGAGATTCACAGGGGTCCCGCTCTTTGAGGACGGGCGTTTCTCAGGCGCCCTGCTCATGGTGGAGGACGTCACAGAGCGCAGGAGGATGGAGGAGGAGCTGCGGAGGGCGAAGGATGACTTGGAGCGCATCTTCAACTCCATAAGCGATCCTGTCATGGTGCTGGACACCGAGCACAACATCATCAAGGCCAATCCAGCGGCACGGAAGGCAGCCGGACTTTCCCTTGAGCAGATGTCGGGTGAGAAATGCTATCGCTTCTTCCATGGAACAGATTCGCCGCCTGAGGGCTGCCCCCATGAGAAGCTCCTCAGATCAAATCATCCTGAGACCATGGAGATGGTAATGGAGACCCTTGAAGGCACATACCTTGTTACTGTTGCCCCAATCCTCAGCGAAAGCGGCAGGATAGAGGGTGTGCTGCACATTGCAAAAGACATCACAGAGCGCAAGCGGGCTGAGGAAGCTCTGCGGAGGTCGGAGGAGAAATATCAGGCGGTGGTTGAGAACAGCCTTGACGGCATCGTGATCCATCAGGACGGTGTGATCGTCTTCGCCAATGCTGCGGCCGCGCGCCTCACAGGCTACAGGGTGGAGGACTTCATCGGCAAGAATATCATGGACTTTGTCGCCCCTGAGCACCGTGAGAAGGTGGCCCGGAACTACAGAGACCGGCTTGCCGGGAAAAAGGTGCCCCATATCTATGAGATAGATGTTGTCAGGAAGGACGGCTCCACCCTGCCTGTGGAGGTCAACGTGAACCTCATGAGCTACATGGGCAGCCCCTCGGCTCTGGTGTATATCCGCGACATCACCGAGCGCAAGAAGGCTGAGGAGGCGCTCAAACATCATCTTGAGGAGCTGCAGACCATCTCTGAGATCGACAGGAGCATAATCGAGAAGCCAGACCTCTCATCCCTGCTCAGGTTCATTGTGGAGAGGGCGAAGAAGCTCACAGGGGCTGATGCCGCCTTCTTCGGCTTCGTCGAGGGTGATGTGATAGTGCACCGGGTCTTTCGAGGCGTTCGCACCAAGGCCTTCAAGAGGATCAGGCTCGGCAGAGGCATGGGTGTGGGCTGGCTCGCCCTTGAGAAGCGGGAGCCTGTGGCCGTGGAGGACTATCTCGCAAGAAAGGACATAGTTGAAAGGCTGCCAGAGGATGCTCTGAGGTCCATCAGGGAGGAGGGTGTGACCTCCATTCTAAGTGTTCCCTTCCTCTCAGGCAGCGGGGCGCCTCTGGGCGTGCTCTATGTGGCCAACCGCAGCAGGACAGGTTTCACAGATGAGCAGGTCAGGACCCTCACAGCCCTTGCCGGTCAGACGGCCCTCGTCCTTGAGCATGCCAAGCTCCATGAGGAGACAAGGCGCGCCTATGAGGAGCTCAAGACCCTTGATGAGCTGAAGGCCAACATCATCGCCAATGTGAGCCACGAGCTCAGGACGCCCCTGACAATCGCCAGCACAGCCCTCGAGCTCTGCCTCAGCGATGATGTGCCGGATGAGGAGCGAAGAGAGCTCCTTGAGATGGCTCAGGAGGCCCTGTGGCGCCAGAACATGGTGGTCGAAAACCTCATAGAGGCCGCGGCCATGTCTGCCGTGGAGAAAAGGCTGAGGCTCAAGCCGGTTGACCTCGCCAGGGTGATAGAGCAGGTGCGCAATGAGTTCACACCCGTGCTGATCAAGGAGAAGCTGCGGATGCAGAGCAGCGTGGAGCCAGATCTCCCTCTGGTCAGGGCAGACAGGGAAAAGCTTCTCCTTGTGTTGCGCAATCTCGTGGGGAACGCCGTAAAGTTTAATAAGGAAGGCGGGAGCATAACAATCAAAGCGGGTGTAAAGAGCGGGATGGTCGAGGTCTGCGTCGCCGACACAGGCGTAGGAATACCCAAGAGCGAGATTGGCAGGATCTTCGACCGCCTCTATCAGGTGGACAGCTCGACAACCCGTGTCCATGGAGGCACAGGAATGGGTCTTGCAATCGTAAAGGAGATAGTGGAGGCCCATGGCGGCAGGATAACTGTTGAAAGCAGGGTGGGAAAGGGCAGCCAGTTCTGCTTCACCCTTCCCATCCAGAAGGGGGGACGTGACAATGGCAAAGATACTTATCGTTGACGATGAGGAGAACATAGTCATCCTGACAAGCAGGATACCGAAAAGAAACGGCTATGCGGTGGTGGCGGCCACCGACGGGAGCGAGTGCCTCAGGATCCTTGAGCAGGAGAAGCCTGATCTGATCCTCCTTGATGTGATGATGCCCGGCGACGACGGCTGGGTGATATGCAGGAAGATCAAGGAGAACAAGAAGACCAGAGACATACCTGTGGCCATGTTCACGGTCCGCACAAGCGAGGACTCTGTTGAAAGAAGCCTTGAATGTGCGGAGGCTCAGATCGACAAGCCCTTCAAATCAGAGGAGCTGCTCTCTGTTGTGAGAAGGCTGCTGAAAGAGTGAGCTGAAACTCTCATTGCCCAGGCCAACCCGTCAGTTGAGCTTCAATACCTCTACAGCCGCCTCTTCCTGTGTCTTTCCGCCGAAGATCTCTGTGAGAAGTATCCTTCCCTCAGATGATAGGGGGAGCCTGTATGTGTAGAGGACCACATCCATGACCTCGAAGGGATATTCGACGAGGAGGGTGGCAGAGACAGCAAGGCTGTCATCGGCTCTCTGAAAGGTGGTCTTCAACACCTCATCCATGGTCTCTGTTTTAACAGGCACGTCTTCAAGCCTGATCACCCTGCTGCTGCCGGAAGGCACAGCGATGTCATGGAGCCCCTCCTCATAGACCGGGACGCCTTCAAAATATAGCGTTAGCTGGGTGTTCCCAAGCGTCACATCGCCGTCTCTGTTGGTGATGTTTATGGAAAGGTCAAAATAGGTCCTGTCTGAATAGCGCAGGACCTCTGTGTCCACAACCCCCGGGGCATCGGCCTCTCTCGCTACAAAAGCCATCTCAAGGGATCCGAGCTCTCGCAAATGCCCCCTCCTCTCATCGCTGAAGCGGCTGTAAAGAATGGATATGGAGGTCAATAGGAGAAGGGCTGCTGCAACTGACAGCCACCGCCTGCGGCTCATACAGTGACGATGGAGAAGATAGATTTATATAAATAACTGAGGGAAGTTGAGGCTGATGAAAGAAGCTGTTAAAGGGCAGGCTGAAGGGTCCGTCGAGGAAGAAAGGAAGGACGGCAGAGGCTCTGAAGCGCCTGCAAAGAAGCTCAACAAGAAGCTCGTCGCTGGTGGGGCGCTGGGCCTTGTAATATTGTTTGCAGCGCTCTACATATATGGCGGCGCTCTCCCGGACGGGGAGAAGGAGGTCAACGCAGCTGGGATGAGGGATATTGGCGCTGTCAGGGTCTGGGGAGACGGGATGCCCGGCTACGACATAGACCGCGATGGCAGGGCAGACTATCTCTCTGAGGGATTCGGATACTACAAAGAGCTGTACAACGGGGGCGGATTTCAATACCGCGCTGGGAAGATGGAGCTCAAGGAATTCTCCATAAACCTCACCCTTCCAGAGCTGAGCTTCAGACCCGATGACATCGTTGAAAGCGGTGTGGGCAGCGTGGTGAGCTTCACCGCCGAGAACAGCAGCCAGAACGTGGAAGCCACCGTTATCTACAAGACGCTGGGCCCTTCTCTGGACACATACAACCTTATAGTAAGATATTCAGATGGAAAGACATATAGATTTATAGATGTAATATCTGAAGAAGGCGGCGGCACCATCGAGAACGAAGAGGTTGAGATCGCAGGACACGTCGCATTCAGAGAGTGAAAGCCAAAAAACCAACCCCACAATGCCAAAAAACCAACTAATAAAAGATATGCGGGGGTAGCCAAGTCCGGTCAAAGGCGCTAGATTCAGGGTCTAGTCTCACAGGAGTCCGAGGGTTCAAATCCCTTCCCCCGCACTTGTCACCCTCATTCGGACTTCGACTGTTGTCTTCGTCCGAATTTCGCTCGACACCGAGGGAGTAGTCCGAATATATTTTGGCCGAGCCCGTACATTCCATTTGGGATTTAGCGAGGTTGGGAAGGTGGATTTGTTTTTCAATCAATCTATCTGTCTATATGATATAATGTCCATTTTTATACATCTAATCATTGCACAACAGGTATCCCAGTGAACGTCGGTAGTCCGAAATTCACCGGAAAAGGGGTTTTCCGCGGCCTCTGAGGACAGCAGGCAGCCGCGCCCTCTTCTTGGAGATCAGCTGCTGCACCCTGTTGAAGGTCTCCCGGTCCACGATGGCCTCGTGAGGAGCGGAGCGGACGATCCCGTCCCATGCCATGTCCCCGCAGTAAAGGGGGTTTTTCAATATGTTGGCCACGGTGCGCTTATCCCATCTCCCGCCACGTTTTGTAGGTATTCTGGCTCTGTTCAGCTCTTTTGCTATCTCCCCCATGCTTTTGCCGTCCAGATATCTTGAATATATCTTTTTAACGGTTTTTGCTTCTTCTTCGTTTATGAACAGCCTGTTCTCACTGTAATCATATCCAAAGGGGTGGTTGAATCCAAGATACGGGCTTTTTT
The DNA here is from genome assembly GCA_003695745.1 of Methanobacteriota archaeon. Taxonomy (GTDB): domain Archaea; phylum Hydrothermarchaeota; class Hydrothermarchaeia; order Hydrothermarchaeales; family SZUA-236; genus J060. Next base: position 4,760 of record RFHW01000012.1, read on the forward strand.
CTGGATCAAGACTCTCAACAGGGGTTTTTGCCTTCTGATGCATCCCGGCGTAGACCCTCTCGCCGATCTGCTCGCTCTCGAGCTGGGCTATCCTCTGGATGATGTCCACCACGAAGCGACCCATGGCGGTGCTCGTGTCCAGGCTCTCGGTCATGCTCACAAACTCCTTGTTATGCTTCCGGAGCTCATCCATCATCTCCATGAAGTTCCGTGAGTTCCGGTGGATCCGATCCATCTTCAGGACCAGAAGGACATCCCAGTTCTCCATCTCTGCCATCATGGCCTGATAGGCCGGACGCCTTATGTCCCTTCCAGAGTAGCCGTCATCTACGAACTCTTTGTAGACGATCCATCCCCGGGCCTGGCAGTAGCTCTTGAGCCGCTCCAGCTGTGCCTCAAGGCTGAACCCCTCCTTTGCCTGGTCCTCGGTGGAGACCCTTGTATAAAGGGCCGCCCTCAGGTCCGGCGACTCCAGGATCTTCTGCCTCTTCATAGCCTTACAACTGGCGCTCACCCGGACATATAAACCTTTCCAGCGCTAAAAATGAAAAATGCATTTCGAAGGCTTTTGCGCATCCCTGATATAGGTTTCTGATCTCCCCTATGGCCTTGAAATCGATTTTTCTCAGGATATGGCTCCGGTAGGCTGTCTTCTGTGCATAGAGCTGTTTATCAATAAATCAATAAGTCAATCATTATGTTGCTCCTTCAATCTATATTTCAATCTTTCAATAGAAAAATATATAAATAAATAGCACGATATATATCTTTGCCAATCAACTTAGAAGAGGGTGAAGGCCAATGGAATTTGAAGAATTCTGGGAAGGCACGAAAAGATTTTTAGAGAAGGGGGTGGAGCTTGAAACAATAACAAAGGCAAGGTTCAAAGCCGAGTTTGACAGAGATGCAGGGGTGATAGTGGTAGTTCCTGCGTCCACCGGGCTCCCGAGGGACATAAACAAGGGAGACTTCAGGAACGTCTACGAAAGGATGAAAGAGCTCAGGCGGAAATTCAGGGACATCATGCGGCCGGCGCTCTATCAGAGGATCACCAGGAACTCCTCATATATCCTGCCCATAATCAGGGCTGTGCAGACAGAAGGGGGCAAGCAGAAGACCCTTGAAGAAGAGAAAAATGTTACAGGATAAGTAACAAAAATGCCGGGGTAGCCTAGCCCGGAAAGGCGGTAGGCTCGAGACCTACTTCACCAACTGGTGAGCAGGAGTTCAAATCTCCTCCCCGGCGCTTTCCACCTTCAACCCCCGCCCTCGGTAAAAGATTTATATCGCTGCGCCGTGGAATATGGTATATGGAATTTATTTATGTGCTGGTCATCTCGGCAGCGATAACAGGGGGCATCGTCTACGGGGTAGGCCGGTTTTCACGAGGCAGAAGAAGGCCCTCTAAAAAGAGCCTTCTAGATGGGCTTGACCTGGAGATTGATGAGGATTTTCTGGAGGATGTGGATAGCGGTTTTGAGGGAAGGGTCTACAGAAAGGCCGCTGAAACAGAGGCAAGGGAGTCGAAGCCCGCCGGGAAGGTGAGCGAATACCCCCCTTGTTTTGGCACAGCAGATGCATACAGCACCTGCAAGCGCGACTGCTCTGTTCTGGACGAGTGCGCATCAACCATAAAGATCCTTGAGGGGCTTTAGATCAAGGAGGGGGACAGGCGATGGACCGGGATAGCTTTCTAAGCCATCTTTTAGTCGCGCTCCTTGCAAGCATCATAACGGCGGCGATCTTTCTCGGCGCCGCTTTCCTCTACATTGGGCATGTCTCCTATTTTGCTCCCTCCCAGAGCCAGACAACGGTGATAGTGAACGAGTCCCTCAATGAGGAGGTGATCGTCACATCCGTCTTTGAGAACGTGAAGGACAGCGTGGTCCACATAACATCAAAGAGCGTTGAGCAAAGCAGCCTCTTGGAGCCGGTGCCTGTCTCAGGGCTGGGCTCAGGGGTGGTGATCAGCGAAGACGGCTATATCGTCACAAACGACCATGTGGTGAGCGGCGCAGAGGACATAGAGGTCCGGTTGTCCACAGGCTATGTGGCTCCGGCAAGGCTCATAGGCACGGATCCGAGCACGGACCTTGCGGTGCTGAAGATAGAGGCGCCTTTCAGGCTGCGGCCTGCGGCCCTTGGAGACTCTTCCAAGCTGAAGGTGGGGCAGCTTGCCATTGCCATCGGCAACCCATTTGGCTTTGACAACACCATAACGGTGGGCGTGGTAAGCGCCCTGAACCGAACCCTCAGGTCAAAGGACAATTACATAATCAAAGGGGTGATACAGACCGATGCTGCCGTGAACCCGGGGAACAGCGGTGGTCCGCTCCTCAACTCCAGGGGCGAGGTCATAGGGATAAACACGGCCATATTCTCAACCCTACAGGGCGGTTTTCAGGCCTTTCAGGGCATAGGATTCGCCATTCCATCTAACACTGTAAGTGAGGTCTCCCAGAAGCTCATTGAAAAGGGCGAGGTCATAAGGCCCTGGATGGGTATAACAGGGCTTACCGTCACAGAGGACGTGGCGGCGGCTTTGAACGTGACAGCAGAGGAGGGGGTTCTGCTTGTTGATGTTGTGCCGGGCGGGCCTGCTGACAGGGCCGGGCTGAAGGGCACAGGGCACATCGGTCCTGGCGAGCCCGGTTTCACCCCGGGGGATATAGTCATAGAGATGGATGGTGAAAGGACAGAGACCATTGACCGGCTTGTGGATGTGATACTTGAGCATGATGTGGGTGAGAGCGTGTCTGTCAGGTTCATAAGGGGCAATGAGACCCTGAACACCACTGTTGTCCTTGGCCAGCGGCCGTAAGCTCCTCTTCAGAAAGGGGTGGGTTATCCGGTGAGTGCGCTTGCCATCATTATGGCTGCCACGTATTCCTCTGCCGTTGCCGCTCTGGATGTGTCGATGTAGACCCTGTCTATGCCTGTCATCACGGCGCCGTATCCTCTGCCGCCGCCGAGGTATGCCAGTGTCCTGAAGATGAGGTTGCCTGTGATGCCGTCAGGCGCGATTATGAAGTTTGAGCCCTCTTCCACCGCATCCTCTATGAGGATGGCGTAGTTCTCTATGGCGCTGTAGCCTTCTTCTTTCACTGTATTGAGTATCTCTTCCGCTTCGTTGAGCGAGCTGTCAACCTTTTTGTGCCTTCCAACGTCACTTTTTCTTCCACCGCCCAGCACAGCCACCTTCAGGTCCACACCGAGCCTTCTGCCAAGCCCGATGCCCTCACGCACCAGAAAAAGCCTCTCCTCCACGGTGTGGCCCTCATCAACCCCCACAGGCGCAAAGAGAAAGTCACGGCCGTCAGAGGTCTCAAGAAGGGCGATCCGCCCGAGACGCGAAGCCCTGAAGACCCTTTTCAGATGCGTCAACACCCTGCTGGAGCTGCAGGAGCCGCGAACCACCCCGTCCACCTCGCCTGACCTCAAAAGCTCCACAAGCATCCCCTCGGCATCATCAGATACGTGAACAGTAACATCATCGCTCCCTGGGATGTCCCTGCCGGTGACAACGACCACCTCGGCAAAGTCCACGGCCATAGCGGCCTGAAGGACCTTACCGGCATAATCGCCCCTCTCCCAGCCAGCCCCGATGGCGATGGTGGGCCTTCTCCCACGGGCACGCTCCTCAAAGAGCCCAAGAAGACCCTCAGACATCCACCTTCACCGCCCTGTCAGGATCGTTGTGGAACCCGATAGCGGCAAGGGCGCCGATAAGGCCGCGCTCCCCTGTTATCCTCACAAGCTCCACGCCACATCCCCTGGCCGCCGCCAGCGCCTCTTCAGGCTCGACCATACGCATCTTAGCCATCCTGGAATAGGCCTCCAGCTCTGCAGGGACCTCAATCCCCCTGAACACTGCAAGCCCGGTCTCGTCCGAGTCGGTGTGCTCCTTCAAAAGCCCGGCAACCCTCTCTATCAATGGATCCCGCTCATCTGGCAGCACGGCAAAGGATATGGCAATGCTCACACAGTTCTGGGTCTTATGGGGGTTCTGGGGAAAAAGCTGGTTTATGGTGTGGCCGATGTAATGGACGCCCTTCATCTGGCCCATCCTCCAGCCTATCTCGTTGGCAAGGGCCCATGTGGCGCCTGTGGAGGGGCTGTCCGTGTCATCGATCCCGAAGACCACCTTCTCATGCCTTGGCAGCACCACAGCCGCCTTCGCGCTCTTCCCGCCGCCGCCCCATTCATAGACCTCCACATGCTTCACCCCCTCCGCCTGCCCCCTTGCCATGGCGATTGCAACACCTGCGCCGCCAAGCCCTGAATACTGTATCCTGATCTCATCGCCGGTGACATCCACCTTCTCGATCCCTGCCGCCGCAAGCCCTGGGATGAGGTCAAGCCGGGTCTCACCGGTTTTAAGCCTGAATATGTTCCTTGCCCCATCCCTCCGGGAGTGATAGACAAGCCTGCTCGTCCGTGGATAGTGATGCACCTCCCAGGCTGCGCCGCCGTAGCAGGTGCCACGGGCATGGTCCTCGACGAGCTCCACAACACCCTCATGGGCCGCGGCGATGATCCTTGTATATGGGGACACCCAGAAAAGACCCTTAAATCGCCTTTCCAGGTCCTCCCGCCTCAGAAGATCCATATTGCTCACCTCCTCATCTCCAGGGCCGTGTCAATGGCAGAGCAGGCCCCGCACCTCACGCAGCCCGCCCTGTGCCCGGATATATCAAGGCCATATTTTATCAGGATATCTGCAAGCTCCAGATAGAGCCCTGCCATGTAAGATGGGTCCGGCGGAGGATGGTGCTCCATAGCTGAGCCCGGAAGCGGTCTGAATGGCACGAGGAAGGGTATCACCCCCGTTGTTGCAAGGGCTTCAAACCCCTCTTTCATCGTCTCCTGCGCCTCGCCGAGCCCGCCCAGTATGAAAGAGCTCACCTGCCCATCGCCAAAAAGCCCGGCGGCATATTCAAGGGCTGAGCCATAGTCAAGGCCGGATTTCCCCGGGCACACCCTTCTCATGACAGAGCTGTCAAAGGACTCCATGTGTATGCCAATGGTGTCGGCGCCGGCCCTGTGAAGGAGGTCGAGATACCTGCCAGAAGGCGGTGTGAGCTGCACATGCACAGGTATGTTGCACAGCGATTTGAGATGCTCCACAGCCCTGGCAAGCATCCTGGCGCCGTGGTCCCTGGTGTTAGGGGTGCCGGTGGTTATGACCATGTGGGTGACACCATCCTTTCGCGCCTCCATCAGCACCTCTCCGAGCTGCCGCGGTGTCTTCCTCAGTATGGTTGCCCCGCTGTCCAGTGTGGTGTGTATGGCGCAGAAGGCGCATCCACGGCCCTGCTCCATATAGGTGCATCGCTGGTAGAGGGTGGTGGCAAGGCAGTCCCTTCCATGGAGGAGGGCGACCTTCTTCATGGGCGTGCCGTCGGAGGTTGTCTTGCCATAGAAGGCGGGCTCGTTGATGAATGAAACCGGCACCTCCTCGCCATCTGCAATGATGGAGGGCCGCTCCCCCAGGCGCAGCTTCAACGGGGAGGGCCGGCTGGCGCTGTAGTTGAGCCCTGTGTTCACGATCCAACGGCCCACTTCGAGGCATGTCCCGGCAGGCCCGGCCCCGCCTTTCCTCCCCCGGCCCACATCCGCGCCTCCGGTGTCAAGGCCCCGGCAGAGGAGGGTGTTCTTAAGGGTGAAACCGTCCATAAACGACATTTTGATGGAATGATATTTATAAGGATGTTTGTAGAAAAGCCAATCCATGCTGAAGGTGCTGGCGCGCCCGGTGTACCGGTTCTATGAATACCTCCTTGAGAGGGATGTGAAGGACGGGGATATCCCGACCCATATAGGTGTTATAATGGACGGCAACCGCAGGGCCGCCAACATGCTCAACATCCTCCCCTGGGAGGGACATCGCCTGGGGGCTGAGAAGGTGAATGACCTCATTGAATGGTGCATAGGCCTCGGCATAGGCACCGTGACCCTCTATGCCTTCTCCACAGAGAACTTTCGAAGGACGAAGGAGGAGCTTGACCATCTCTTCGACCTCTTTGAAGAGTATCTGAACAACGTGGCCGGGGATCGGCGCATCCACTCGAACAGGGTGCGGGTGAAGGCCATCGGCAAGATACGGCTTTTCCCTGAGCGTGTGCAGAGGGCTGTGCGCCGTGCCGAGAAGGCCACCGAGGGATACAGCGATTTCCTGCTTCAGCTTGCCATGGGATACGGAGGGAGGGAGGAGGTCCTCCATGCTGTGCGAAGCATTGCCCTGGAGGTGAAAGAGGGAAGGCTCACACCATCGGATATCACAGAGGAGACCATAAGCAAGAGGCTCTATACAAAGGGCGCGCCTGACCCGCAGCTCATAATCCGGACCTCCGGTGAGGAGAGGATATCAAACTTCCTGCTCTGGCAGAGCGCCTACTCAGAGCTCTATTTCTGCGAGACCTACTGGCCCATGTTCAGGAGAATAGACCTTCTGCGCGCCATCAGGACATATCAGAGACGGGAGCGGAGGTTCGGCAGGTGAAATGGAGGTCAAAAAGAATCTCCTTGGCCTTCTGCTGCTGCCCTTTTGCATGGGCTTTCTCCTCGCCTTTATGGATGTGATCTACCGCCTCCATGTGACAGAGTGGAGCGAGGCCGCGTTCATCGCTGGCGCAGCAGCCTATCCGGCGGTCCATCACCTTCTCATGAAACCCCGCTTTCTCTCCACCTTCGCCCATGAGATGACCCATGTCCTCTGGGGCCTCTTCTTCAGGGCGAAGATCAGGGATGTGAGGATAAAGAGGCATGGGGGTTTTGTGAATCTTTCAAAGACGAACCCTGCCATCAGGCTCGCGCCCTATTTCTTCCCCTTTTACACGGTCTTCGTCCTTCTGTCGGCCTTTGTGGTGAAACCCGATTACCTGTTGATCGTCTATTTCCTTGTGGGATTCACCCTCTCCATGCACATAACATCCACATTTGAGTCCTTGAAGGTGAGGCAGCCCGACATATACAAGACCGGCGTGCTTTTTGCCCTGCCCACCATCTTCATCATGAACCTTCTGGTGATAATCATCGTCTTAAGCCTCATAGCGCCCGGCAAGGTCAGCGTGACCGCCTTTATCGAGAAGGGCTTTCTGAGGACCCTCTATCTCCTGCGCTCCATATAGATGGGGCAGAGCCTGCATGTGCGGGGCGGGTTCCTGGGATCCTCTATCTCAGGCGGACAGTCTGGATAGTTCTTGGTGCAGTTTGGATAGGTGTGTTTTGCCTTCTCCCACGCCAGCTCGCTTTCAGTCTTCTTCCGGGGGATCCTTTTCCTCTGTTTTCTGGTCACCGGCTCCTCTCCTCCCTGGATATCCTCAGCACCTGCCGCACCTGCTCAATTGCCGTTCCAAGATAGTTCTCTGGCTCGAGAGCAGCCCTGATCTCGTCGGCTGAGAGGTATCTTTTCACCGTCTCATCCTCAGAGAGAACGGATGCCAGCCCCACATCCTCGGACACCGCCTTTATGCTGAGCCTCCGCAGAAGCTCATGGGCCTCCTGCCGGTCCATGCCCTTTTCCGCAAGCCTCATCATAACAGACTCGGCCATGTTCAGACCCCTTGTGAGCCTCAGGTTCCGCTTTATCTGCTCTGGATAGAGAAGGAGACCCTTCAATATCCTCTTCATGGTCTTCAGGATCTCGTCTGTGAGGATGAAGGACTCTGCTATTATGGCGCGCTCTGCCGAGGAGTTGGTGAGATCCCGCTCATGCTCGAGAGGCACGTTCTCCAGCGCAACCATGAGATGGGCCCGCACCACCCGCGATAGGCCGCACACCTTCTCGGCGTTTATGGGATTGCGCTTATGGGGCATGGTGGAGGAGCCCACCTGGCTCTCCTCAACATATCCCTCGCTCACCTCACCGATCTCGGTGCGCATGAGGTTCCTCACCTCCTTGGCGAACTTCTCCATGGAGCTGCATATGAGGGCGAGAAGACCGATGAGCTCGGCGTATCTGTCCCTCTGAACGATCTGGCTTGACACCATGGCAGGGGCGAGGCCGAGCTCCTCCATCACGATCTCCTGTATCATGGGCCCCTTATCCCCGAAGGACGCCTGCGTCCCTACGGCGCCAGACATCTTCCCCACATAAAACCGTTTTTCACCTTCTTTGAGCCTATTGAGATGGCGTCTCACCTCCCGCGCCCAGATAGCGAACTTCAGACCATATGTTATGGGAAGGGCGTGCTGGCCGTGTGTCCGCCCCACCGCCACCACCTCCATGTTCTCCTCTGCAAGCCTGAGAAGCTCCCCCTCGATCTCGAAGAGGTCCTGCTTCACGATCTGAAGGGCCTCTTTGAACTGGAGGGCGTTTGCCGTGTCTATGATATCATAGGATGTGGCGCCGAGGTGCACGAACCTGCCTGAGCTGCCGCATGCCTCTGCAAGGGCCTTCACCACTGCCATGAGGTCGTGAAGGGTCTCGGCCTCGATCTCCTTGACCCGTGTGAGCTTCACCCTCCCTGTAACAGCGTTTCTGGATATGGCCTCGGCATCCTCCTGCGGGATGTTGCCCACCCTGGCATGGGCACGGGCAAGAGCCGCCTCCACATCGAGGAGCCGCTGAAGCCGTCTCTCCTCCTCAAAGACCATTCGCATCTCATCGCTCCCATACCGATAGTCAATGGGGTGGACGGCCATAGCATGAGTTCTCACCAGTATTATATAACTATTATGATGGCAGGATGGGTCGTTGTTTATCTCCACTCCTTCCTCCATGGCTTTCAGCTTTCACCACAATCGGGATCAGATCTTTGAAATCCACACATCAAGCTTTTCGTACTCCACTCCAAAACTCTTTAGGACCTCGATAAATTCCTTTGCCTTTTTTGCAGGTATCAGTACTGAAGCTATCCCTGTCCTTCTTCCGCCCAGCTGGTCAACCAGCCCAACGGTCACACTTCTGTAAACCTTATTCTTGTATCTCTTCAAAGTCTTGTGTCCGTACAATGCCCTTTTGAGCCTCATCTTGTCTGCTTTGGCGATGTTTTTAAGAGAAAAATATATGAGCGAATAGGGCTCGAGCATGAGTTTTTTGGTATCAATCTGCGGAACCTTTCCATAAACAATGACCCCTTCTCTCATTACCTCTTCAATAAATTGTCTGTCCAGATTGTCAAAATTCCTGTTTGAAAAAATGAGTTGAATGTTTCTATCAAATTTCTTTTCTAAGTCGAGGGCTATTCTCCCTACTGCCGGGCGTTCTTTGATCTTGTTCACATTCTTTGAGGTGTTGAATACCACTAAGATGTCAACATCACTTCGAGCATCTGCTTCCCCTTTAGCCACAGATCCGAAAACAATCACTGTTCTTACCATTCTGAAATCAGAAGCTTGTTTTGCAAACTCGAACACAATTTCCTTGAAAGGATTCTGCATTTTTCTTCACCTTATATTACGAAAGCATCATATCCTGCAGTTTCTTCATACAGTATCATCCAAGAACTTTTTGCAGACATTTTGAATCACCTTCACAAGCTCTCTCGCTTGTTCAAGAGCCTCACCATCTATTGCTCCGCCATAAACCTGTCCAGGCCTTATTTGATTTTCAAGCTCCTGGAATGCTCGCCAAATTACCTGAGTATCCTCTCTAAACAAATCATGATTCTCTTCCAAAACATTTCTTACCAGCTGGTGTTTGTTTATGTGAATCCTCTTTTGTGCCGCCACTGCTTCGATTAGATGAAATGCTGATTCAAAATAGGCCTCTATTCTGGTTGGTTCCGAATTACTCTCATTCTCAGCATCTCTGAGAAACATTCTGTGTTTTTTGATGTGAATCTCAAAGGATGACATATTCTTAATATTATATTAAGTAAAGGCAATTTAAATACTTTTCGTCATACTGATTGAGATATAAAATACCCGACACATCATCCACCCCATACCACGGCGGGTGCGGGGTAAAGCTAATATAGGCAAAGGGCGCATCCCAATAACACAGGTGCTTGATAGACCATGTTCTATGTGAAGGTTCACAGGAAGAGAGGCGAGGTCCTCGTGGCAGTGTGTGACAGAGAGGTCCACAATGAACGGTTCACAGATGGGGATCTGGGTTTTTTTGTGGATCCCAGCTTCTATGGCGATGAGGGGACCGATGAGGAGGGGCTAAAGGAGCTTTTCGAAGAGGCCACCATGATAAACATGGCAGGCGAGGGCTGTGTGGACCTTGCCATAAGGCTTGGCTACGTGGACCCGGAGAA
>RFHW01000013.1 GCA_003695745.1 Methanobacteriota archaeon
CCCATGACCTCTGCGGCGATCTCCTTGAGCTCCTTGTCTGTAATCGCCGATTTCCTGTTCTGCGCCCTCTCCTTTATTATCTGGACGATGTCCATGAGCTGGTCCTTGGAGACCTCGATGCCAAGCTCCTTGAGCTTGTCCCAGACCGCGTGTTTGCCAGAGTGCTTGCCTATGACGATGCGCCGGGAGGCGCCGATCTCGTCGGGGAGGAAGCTTTCATAGGTGTAGGGGTATTTGAGGACGCCGTCCACGTGGATGCCTGATTCGTGGGTGAACATGTGCTGGCCCACGATGGAGCGGTTCGGAGGCACCGGGAGGCCGGAGGCCTTCTCCACATACCTGGATATCTCATAGAGCTTGTCGATCTTATAGCTGGTCTCCAGGTTGTAGAGCTTGGTGAGGCTCATGATGATCCCCTCCAGAGAGGAGTTGCCTGCGCGCTCGCCAAGGCCGTTCACCGTGGTGGAGGCCCATTCAGCCCCCACCTCAAAGGCGGCGAGGGCGTTGGCCACGGCAAGGCCGTAGTCGTTGTGGGTGTGTATCTCCACAGGGATGCCCACCTCGTCGATGACCCTCTTCACAAGATAACGTGTGGACTGGGGTATGAGGACGCCGAGGGTGTCGCAGACCCTGAGCCTGTCAGCGCCCGCCTCCTTCCCTTTTGTGGCGAACTCCTTGAGGAAGGGGAACTCTGTGCGCGTGGCATCCTCTGAGTTGAGGGAGATATAGAGGCCGTGGTCCTTGGCATACTCCACCATGGAGGTGGCGCGCTCCAAAACCTGCTCCCTTGTCATCCCCAGCTTATACTGGAGATGGATGTCAGAGGTTGCGATGGATATGGCTATGGCGTCTGCCCCGGTCTTGAGCACCGCGTCCACATCAGGCTTGGCGGCTCTGGCCCAGCCCATGATGCTCGCTGACAACCCCTCCTTCACGATGGCCGACACCGCCTTCTGCTCATGGTCTGACATGATTGGTGTGCCCGCCTCGATCTGCTGCACACCGATCTCGTCAAGGAGCTTAGCTATCTCCACCTTCTCATCGATGGAGAAGACCACGCCCGGCGTCTGCTCACCGTCGCGGAGGGTGGTGTCATTTATCTTGGGATCTCTGAAGGAAAATCCCTCTGTCACCGCCTTTTCAAAGTTATACAGGCTTATAAACATCTACATCTGCACTCCAAGTCGTTTCATCTCAATCAGGAGGTGTTAATACACTATTGTAATATTTAAGTGCTACGTTTAAAACTCTCCATGGAAAGGCTTAAAGGCCATCGGATTCAGAATAGGTGACCATGGGTTCGAAGACGCTCCACCTTCTTCTGCTTTCACTCTTCATCGTGGCAACCATTATCCTCTGGGCCTCCTCCGATATGAGCTGGGAAAAACAATATAACAGTCCGTCCCTTTCCACAGGATGGGGCGGCGTTTGCAATGGCACAGACCTCCTCTACAGCGAGGCCCTCAGGATGAAGCCTCCAGAGGATATCCAAGGTGTCAAGCGAAACGCCTATGCCCTGCTCCATGATGTGAATATGTATGCGGCCACAGGAGAGGAGGAGTACCTTCGCCTGGCAGATGCCCATGGCACATATCTCCTGGACCGGCAGCTTGAGGACGGCGGCTGGAGGGAGGTTGAAGGCGAGGTAACGTCAAGCTATGCCCTGCTGGAGACCGTGACCGCTACATGGGCGCTGTCAGAGGCCTATGTCCGCGGGGTCCTTACAGACAGGGATGTGGAAGAGGCTGTGATCCGGGGCGGCGATGCCCTTGTGGGGAAGGCGAGGTATCTCACACTCTTCGGATACAGGATCGGCCTGAAACCTAATGCCGTTGGTTTCCTGGTCATCGGGCTTGTCAAGGCCGGGGAGGCTGCCGAGAGGATGGGCGAGCACGAAAGGGCCGTCATGTACCGCTCAAAGGCCGTTGAGGTTGGACATGGTCTGGTGAGCATGCAGCGTGGCGACGGCGCCTGGTACGACGGGCCATATCGCCTGCCGCTGCTATATGGAGGCTGGCGCGATATAAGCGCATGGTATCAGGGGATGGCGCTGAGCGGTGTCTCTGCAGCATACAGCGTCTCGCCCCCTGATAAAGCCCCTTTGTTCAGGGAGAGCGCCGTCTACGGCCTCGCCTTTTACAGCTCGATGAAGCGGCCTGACGGAGGATACTATGGCGTCCTTCATCCTGATGGACGGGCTGATGGGAAGGGCGATGTGATGGTGCTGCAGGCCCATGCCATATCCGGCGGATATGGTCTGCCTTCAGGGTGTGATGCCCTTGGCAGAGCAGCCTCTGAGGTGAGGGGCTGGGATGCGAACTACGCCTATGCGGTAAGCCAGCTCCTTTTAAACCAGGCCGGGGAAAAGAAGATAAACTGAAAGGGCGATGATTAGCCGGATTTGCCAGAGGCGTATCTGATGAAGCCTGTTAAGAGTATTGAGGAGTTGCGGGAGATGGCGTGGGCCTTCAGGGCATCACGGGTCCTGATGCTGGCCCACAGGCTTGACATCTTCACACTCCTCTCCAGAGGGGGGCTCTCTGCCGGGGAGATCGCCCATAGACAGGGGAGCGATCGTGACATGACAGAGCGTCTTCTCATCGCATGCACAGCTCTCGGACTGCTGGAGAAAAAAGGAGATGTGTATGTGAACTCGGAGCTTGCCACCACCTATCTTGTGAGGGGCGGGCGGCTCTATCAGGGCGGCTGGATAGATCACGCCGACCTTGACCTCTGGCCCTACTGGGGATCCGAGCTGGACAGGGAGCTGGGCGGATACAGGACCGAGGATGAGGGCTGGACCCGGAGGTTCATCAAGGCCATGCACAGCCTTGCCATAGGCGGTGAGGCTGAAGGGCTTGCAGAGGCGCTGGACCTGAGAGGTCGTAGGCTGCTCTATGACATCGGAGGAGGGCCCGGGACCTTCTCCATCTATCTGTGCAGGGCCAACAGAGACCTCCGCGCCGTGGTCTTCGACCTGCCTGAGGTGGTGGCCATCACAAGGGAGGTCATCAGGGAGTATGGCATGGAGGGGCAGGTGAGCACGAGAGAGGGCACATGGGACACAGACGACTTCGGTGAAGAAGGGGATGTGGCGCTGCTCTCAAACGTCCTCCACGGCCCCGGGAGCAAGGCCGAGATGAAGCTTGAAAAGGCCTATCGCAGCCTGAAGCCCGGCGGCCTCCTCATAGTAAGGGACTTCATGCTGGACGACGATAAAACAGGGCCTGTGGCGCCGGCGCTGTTCAACCTGATGCTCGGCGCATACACGAAGGCAGAGATGAAGGCGCTCATAGAGTCGGCGGGATTCACCGGCGTCCGTGAGATTGAGACTGCCAGCAAAAGCCACACCGTGATAGCGGCAGACCGGTCCCAAGACAGATAGAGAGAGCAGGGCATGAAAATATATACGCAATAATGCGTATATGAACGAGTTAATTGAAATTCGGTCATACAAGGAAGTGAAGAAATGAACTATTGGCGTATGGCGTTCAGAATCGGTAGCCAAGGTTATGAGATGTGGCCAGATTGCTACGAGCGAGGAATTGCTGCTATTGGGTATTATACTAATGACGGGGAACCGATAGTTGAAGATTGTTCTAAACTCACCGAAGAAGAATATGATGAAATTTGGCGAAGAAAACGGCCTAGAGACAGTTCCGCTCGTAACAGTTTAAAAAATGTGGCCTATCGAATGAAGAAAGGCGATATAATCTATGTAAAACAGGGTCCGTATATTGTAGGGAAGGGTGTGATAACAGAAGAATATAACTACGACCCAAACATCCTCAGAGGAACAGAAGCAGAGTGGGAACATTTCGTGAGAGTAAATTGGGAAAAAGGATTTCCGAAATTCAATCTTGTTCTTGGCGCAGACCAGATAGCAGTTTTGAAATTAGTAGGATGGCGTCTAAA
>RFHW01000094.1 GCA_003695745.1 Methanobacteriota archaeon
CCAGATATGTGTCCGAAAATGCACAGATATGTTAACTCAATTTATATATCCCACTACATCCATAGGTATCTATCAGCCTGTAAGACAGAGACGCTTTTTCTCATTAAAAGTCTTACAGGCCACCTCCCCCCTCTTGAACCCCTCTTTCTAGGGCACTACCCTGTCTATCTGATAGTATGTTATGTCGCCCTCGTGGTCCACCACTGCAAAGATCATCCTCTTTTTCACGCTCTTTGCAAGGCGCACGGCACGGGATATGTCCGGGAAGGTCATTGTAGAGTCTTCAGGCACCACGTGGACAAGGATGGCAGAGTGGCCTTCGCTGGAGAACTCTCCACGCTCATAAACCCGGAAGTGGACGCCGAACTTGAAGCCTGTCTTCACCACATAGCCCCGTTTGCGGAGGTCGCTGTAGACGGAATAACGCAGAAGGAAGTCCTCCTCACCCTCAGACCGCTTTATAAGGATGTCCTTCCCGGCCTCCTCACCTTTCACATGGACCTTCAGGGTGCCGCGCTCCATGAGGAAGAGGGCCTCAAGCAGTGAAAGCTCCAGAGCACCTTCCTTCAATGTGCCAAAGCCCCTCTGGGCAAGGCGCGTGGCGCCGGGGCCATCCCTCACTATGACCTTGTCCTCGATCAGCTCGCCGTCCATAGGCAATGGCTTGCCATGAATCTATTTAAGCCTTCCTTCCCAAAGTTTTTTATTCTCCCCTGTACAAGAGAAGGTTATGTGCGAGTCAACGGTCTTCATGGCAGAGGGAAAGGAGAGGCGGAAGCTGATGGACAATGTCACAGTTATCACAGTGGACGGCGAGAAGATAGCCCTCAGCGGGCTCCTTGGCGAGAGCATGACCGTCGAAGGCAGGATCAGACGTATCGACATGGAAAGACATGAAATCGAGATCGGATAAGGGTTCCGGTGATGAGAAACCAAGATCGGCTGAAAGGTGTGATGAGCGTCTGGAGAACTGAGGAACCAAAAATTGTGTGAGGTGTGTTTTCAGTGAAGGTCAAGGACATTATGCATAAGCCCACCTTCGTGGACCCTGACCGGCCTATCGTTGAGGCCGTTGAGAAGATGCAGAAGCGAAACATTAGCTCCGTGATAGTGGGGACTGCCGAGAACCCCATCGGCATGTTCACAGAGCGGGACGTGCTGCGAGAGGTGGTGATGAGAGGCATAGATGCCAAGAAGGTGTCCATCTATGACCTCATGTGCAACACCGAGCTGAAAGATGTGATGTGCAATGTGCTCACAACGGTGAGCCAGGACACGCCCCTTGAGGAGGTTGCCGAGAAGATGATGGGCAGATATGTGCGGCACATGCCAGTGACCGATGACACCGGAAAGATCGTGGGCATGGTAAGCGCAAGGACCGTGATGAACGGACTGAAATACGCCTATTTCACAAGGCGGAAGAAGTAGAGTCCCCGCTGAGGAAGACCTCCATAAACAGGTGTCCTTCCCTGACCCCAAGTGAGCCTTTTTCCTTTATCGCCTTTTCAGAATATGAGGCCAGCCCGTCGCCTCCTTCCGCCCACGGGGAGATGATGAACGGCACAGGGTCTCGTGAATGTGTCCTCATATCAACGGGCGTATAGTGATCTGGCAGAAGGGCGATGCGGCAGGGGAAGTCTATCCGGTCCAGAAGCCTGCCCACAAGCCTGCGGTCAAACTCCTCGATAGCGGCCACCTTCTGCTCGGCGTCGCCGGCGTGAGAGGCCTCGTCAACAGCCTCCACATGGACATAGACCAGATCCACATCCTCAAGGGCCTTTAGCGCTGCCTCCGCCTTCCCCTCCCAGTTCGTGTCCAGGAGGCCGGTTGCGCCGGGCACATCGACCACCTTCATCCCGGCATATCTCCCGATGCCCTTGATGAGATCCACCGCAGAGATGACAGCGGCGCTTACACCATGTTTCTCCCTGAACGGCTCCATAGAGGGGGCGCTGCCCTGTCCCCAGAGCCATATCATGTTTGCAGGGTTCTTCCCCTCTTCCAGCCGCCGCCTGTTCACAGGATGGGCCTCCAAAAGCGATCTGGACTCGAGCATTATCTGGTTCAGCTGCGCCGCCTCAGGGCTGCTCTCAGGCTTTAGGAGGACCTCATCCACCCTGCGTCCGAGGGCGTCATGGGGTGGTGTCGCCAGGAGGCGGGCGCCCATGTGGGTGACAAAGAGGTTCCTGTAGCTCACACCGGCGTAGAACCTGCCGAGGCTGAAACGGCTGTTCAGGGCCTTGATAAGCTCCTCTGACTCCTCAGAGGAGATGTGGCCGGCCGAGTAGTCCTCGATCTTCCCATCTCCCACAGTTATGAAGTTGCATCTGAAAGCCACCTCACCATCCTTTAGCTCCACACCTATGTTGGCGGCTTCAAGAGGGCCGCGGCCGGTGTAATACCTCTTCGGATCGTAGCCTAGGATGGAGAGGTTCGCCACATCCGAGCCTGCGCCCATACCCTCCGGGATGGTCTGGAGAAGACCGCCCACGCCACGCCGGGCGATCGCGTCCATGTTGGGTGTGCGAGCCGCCTCAAGGGGGGTCTTCCCGCCCAGCTCGTCCAGCGGGTAGTCGGCCATGCCGTCGCCAAGGAGGATGACGTATTTCATAACAGGGAATCTGGAAGGGGCAGATATAAAGGTTTCTTGAGCTGATGCTCAAAATATTAGAGAGCCTGCCATTTTACAGCGCCCCGAACCCCATCATACCTATTGTTTTCTCAGCAGCGCCTGTGTCTGTAGCAGGCTCTTTCCTGTTTCCACCACCTCAAACCCGCAGCCTTCAAAGACCTCCCTCATCTCGTCGTCAGAGGCCGGATAGAACCTCACCCCCCATAGCAGCCTCAAGAGGTTCAAGGGGTTTTTATTGGTGTATGAGACAAGGGCATGGCCGCCGGGAACAAGAACACGCCCTATCTCGTCCAGCACCTTCTTTTTGTCCCTGAAGTATTCGAGCAGGCCAATGGCAGAGAGCAGGTCAAAGACAGACCCATTGAAAGGAAGGTCTGTTGCGCTGGAGCACAGGAAGACACAGCCTCTACGGTCTTTTTCCCTGGCCCGGTCAAGCATCTTTCTGGAGATGTCAAGGCCATAGACACAGCTCCCGGCACCGTATAGATCCAGATATGCGCCTGTGCCGCAGCCGATCTCAAGGACCCTGCCCTTCTTTTCCACCAGCCCAAGAAGACCCTCCACATTGGAGCGCTCCGCCCCCCTGATCCATCCGATGACGGGCAGCCTGAAAAGGAGGTC
>RFHW01000095.1 GCA_003695745.1 Methanobacteriota archaeon
CCCAGCTCTTTTGGCTCGATGCCAAGGGCGAGGCCGAGGATCTGGGTGAAGTATATGATGGGGATGCCCAGCTGCTCCTGGAACCGGCGCTGCATCCTCTTCTGCTTGAAATCAAGGTTGAGGTGGCAGAGGGGGCACATGGTTGTGATGGCATCGGCCCCTATGTCCTTCGCGCCTTTGAGGATGTCATAGCTCAGGCGCAGGGCCACGTCCTCGCTGGTGAGCAAAACAGATGAGCCGCAGCAGGCAGATGTGAACCGATCAAAGGGCAGCACCTCGGCGCCAAGGGCCTCAAGGACACGGTTCATGGTCCGCGGGTCCTCTGGGTCGTCTATGGAGACCTCGCGGGGGCGTAGGGCCAGACAGCCGTGATACGGGGCCAGCTTCAGCCCAGAAAGCCTTCTCACCACCTTCTTTTCCAAACCCTCAACGCCGATGTCGTGAAGTATCACCTCAAGGAGATGGCGCACCTTTACGGAGCCCCGGACCTCAAGCCCGGTCTCAGATATCAGGCCGTTTATCCGGTCCCTGTAACTGTGGTCCTCGTTGAAGACCCTCACCGCCTGATGGAGGTTGTTGTAGCACTCGTTGCAAATGGTCAGGATGTCAAGGCCAAGGCCCTCTGCTATGGCGATGTTCCTTGCCTGCAGGGCAAAGGTGAGGTCGTGGCCGAGGGAGGGGCTTGACGAGGCGCCGCAGCAGTTCCAGTCAGGCAGCTCCACAAGCTCGATGCCAAGGGCCTCGGCGACCTTGAGGGTTGACATGTGGTACTCCATGCCTGAGCCATATATGGTGCAACCCGGATAATAGGCAAATTTCATCCTTCAGGCTCCCCATTTCTTTGGAGGACAGAGACAGAAGAAAGGGCTTATCCGAGCTCGAAGACGAGCCGTTTCTTCTGCCCCTCCTCTTCAAGGGTGATGCTAACACCCGGCACTGAAAGCTCCTCTGCGAACTCAATGCCAAGGAGGTCCAGTATCCTCTTTGGCGAGACGATGTTCTTCTCAAGACCCAGCTTTCCCGGGTCAAGCCCCATGGCCAGCCCCAGGAGCTGCGGGAAATAGAGCACCGGTATGTCGATGGAGACGCCGAAGGTCTCCTCCACAAGGGCCTGCTTGGCGTCGAGGTTCATGTGGCACATGGGACAGGGCACGATGATGCAGTTCGCGCCGGCGCGCTTGGCGCCAAGGAGTATGTTCTTGATGAGCTTCAGGGCCACGTCCTCCTTGGGGAGTATGAGGGCGCCGCCGCAGCAGGCCGTCTTATAGTCGGCATAGTCCACCACCTGCGCTCCAACGGCCTTCGCTATGTTGTCCATGGTCTGGGGGTTCTCAAGGCGGTCGAAGTTGGCCACATCAGGCGGCCTGACAACGAGGCAGCCGTAATAGGGGGCTATACGCAGCTTTGAGAGATCCCGCACCGTGTGCTCCCTGAGATAGTCATATCCCACCTCATGGGCCACCACATCAAGGACATGCCGCACCTCCACACCGCCGCGGTACTCAAGCCCGGCGTCCGCCAGGATGGTGTTCACCTTCCTCATCTCCCGCTCATCCCCCTTCAGGGTGTTGTTCACCCCTGCCAGGTTGTGGAAACACTCGCTGCAGGGGGCGATGATGGTCTGGGCATCGCTGTCCTCGGCCAGCGCCAGATTCCTTGCCGGAAGAGCGAGAGAGAGGTTGTGGTTGATGGCATGCCCTGCCGTTGCGCCGCAGCAGTTCCAGTCCTCAATGTCAGGGGCCTCTATGCCCAGGGCCTCGAGCACGGCCTTTGTTGAAATATTATATTCCTTTTCAGAGGCCACGAGGCTGCAGCCGGGGTAATAGGCGTATCTCATTTCTCGGCCTCCATCCTGCGCACGTTCTCATAGATGGCCTTGATCTGATCGATATTCAGTATCTTGTGAGGCGCCAGCGCCAGCTTGCCCTTGGTGAACATGGCAAGACCAAGGGGGGCGTCGCGCAGGAGCATGGCCAGCTTGTTGGGCACCTCAGGCTCGCTCTTGTGGGTGAACTTGAGGGAGAGCTCAAGCTCCCACATCCTGCCGTACTGCTCGATGATGTCCACGAAGTTCTTGTAGAACACAGGCCCCTTGGGGTTGGCAGGGGTCCGGCCCTCGCGAATCGCTATGCTCTTGAGGGCTGACATGACATCGGTGATGTGCACGCCACGGGGACAGCGGGTCTGGCAGGTGTAGCAGCTGCTGCACACCCAGATGCTCATGGACGAGAGCACCTCGTCCTTCATACCCAGATGGACCATGCGGATGATCTGCCTTGGCGTGTAGTCCATGGCCCACACAGTTGGACAGCCGCCAGAGCATGTGCCGCACTGATAGCAGGCCGAGACATTGAGGCCTCCAGCCTCCTCAACCTCCCTTATGAAATCCGGGTCGCATCGGTCAAGCCTTATCGCCTCTGCTTCCTCTATCGCCATCGCCATTTTATATCACAACCGGGTTTACATCCATTATTATGCTTGGTATATAACTTTTTCTTGTGGCTTTGCCTCTGCAAACCTCGGATGCCCTGGAGATGAAACAACCCTCGCATATCCACAATGTTTAAATAGGAAATGATGCTGTAGATGGGGCTTGGTGTTTCTATCGTGCTGAGATGTGCCTACTGTGGAAGAGAAGCGTCCTTCGTGTCAAATGGGTTCTCCTACTGTGAGGAGCACTTCAAAGAGAGTGTTGTCAAGAACAAGAGCTGGGAAGAGACGCACGACAACTTCAAATAAACAGCCCTTTCTCTGCAAAGATTTTTAACGCCTCGCCCCTCGTTTTAGACTTATATGGATGAGCCCCGGCTATTCCTCTACACAGACCGGCCCCACCCCGCATTGGAGCCTGATGTGATTGTGAGGTATCTGAAGGGGCTTGGACTCAACGTGGAGCTGAAAGGGGATTTTTTCGAGGCCAATGGCATCGCCCCCGGTGACGCTGCAGCGGCTCTGGCCAGGTGCCGGGTCAAGGACCTTCAGCGGGAGGGAAGCCTGAACACCGACCCCGGGGAGGAAGAGATAGGGGAGGAGACCCTGTTCCTGAAAAGCCATGCCCCGATCAGGTTAAAGAAGGACCGGTCAAACCTCTATGACGGGCTGGCGCTGTGCCGTTTCTACCGGTCCTTTCCGGGCAGGGGTCTGCACCTCATCTTCACCTCGCGCATGCCAGCCACCTACGAGGGGAGGCGGTACCATGGCAGGGTGGTTGTGATGGACTTCCCAGCCGCCCTTATCTCCACAACCGGGATTGTGGAGGCCCCGGCAAGGCCGCGGGAGTTCTACATAAAGCTTGCCGCCTATCACAGGGCAAGGCAGGCCGGCCTCATGTTGCCGGAGGAGGACGACTTTACAGAAGCGCTTAAAGAGGAGTTTAAGGAGCGGTTCATAGACTACGATGACCCGCGGCTTACAGAGGCTGCCAAGGGGTATGCCCTGCAGGCCATCTTCTACCTCCGCTGGGGCGAGGCATTCTGCCCGGACCCCGGCTGCAGGCTCTACAACGCCCACACACAGGAGGAGATGATCCACGCCCAGATAGAGAGCGGCGGGCTCTGTGAGCGGCACCGGCGTTTTCTGGAGAGGGCCTGATATGTGGAAAGATTCATATTCCCCAGATAGGAAGATATTCTTCATATGAGCCTAAAGCGTTTTTTCCTCATC
>RFHW01000014.1 GCA_003695745.1 Methanobacteriota archaeon
GACCCTGCCCTTCTTTTCCACCAGCCCAAGAAGACCCTCCACATTGGAGCGCTCCGCCCCCCTGATCCATCCGATGACGGGCAGCCTGAAAAGGAGGTCGTGAAAGCCTGCCTTGAAATCCCAGATCCCTCTTGTCATATTATTTTTACAGTATCCTGAAGATCCCCAATGTTAATAGAGATATTACAAGCTCAAAGACAAGGAGGGCTACCACAACATCTCTTTCGTAGCCACGCACTTCAAAGCGCTCCAGGGTATCGATAGCCACGTGCCCGCAACCCTAGACCGTGGAATAGGGTTTTCCAATGCTTTGGTCCTC
Organism: Methanobacteriota archaeon; assembly: GCA_003695745.1. GTDB lineage: Archaea > Hydrothermarchaeota > Hydrothermarchaeia > Hydrothermarchaeales > SZUA-236 > J060. Next base: position 320 of record RFHW01000014.1, read on the forward strand.
CCGCGGTTTCCCGAAGCTCTCTGCCCTGAACCGTGAGCGGCCCTTCAGTATCAGCTCCACAAAATAGGGTGTGAAGAGGATCAGCGCAATCCTCTCCATGTTCCCGAAGATGGCCACAGATGCTATGAGCGCTCCCACTGCGTATGTCATGGTGTCGCCGGGGAAGACCTTGGCCGGGTGCCAGTTGTATCTGAGGAATGCCAGGAGGGCGAAGACCATGGAGAAGGCGAGCATCGTCACCCATGTGCTCCCTGTCTTCCAGGATACAAGGCCCAGTGTGGAGAGTATTATCACCCCAAGGCCTGCTTCAAGGCCGTTGTACCCTGCCAGCATGTTAAAGCCGTTTGCTGCTCCGGTAATGCCTATGGGTATGACCAAAAGGGGGTAGAGTATCCCCAGGTCTGCGCGGCCTATTATGGGCAGGGCCATGGTGCTCTGGCCTGCGTTCACCGCCATGATGGGCAGAGCTGCCGGCAGGGTGAGGAGCGGCTTCTGCCATTGTTTGAGGCCGATCTTCCAGCGGAGGATGTCGTCCACCAGGCCTATCACCGTGATGCTGAGCACGGTCAGCGCGGCGGCCAGTATGAATATGAGCGTCTGGCTCTGGTGGAGGTAGAATGTGGAGATGGCGATGTATGCGAGCACCCCGGCCATGAAGCCCGCGACAACAGGTATCCCGCCTATCTCTGCCACCTCAGGCTTATCATATTTGTTCATGTCCCTGCCCACGATGCCTGCGCCCGCTGCAGCCCTTATCCAGAGAGGTGTGAGCAGATAGGTTGTGCCAAAGCTCAGGATGAATGATGAGAGGAGGAGATAGTTCATAGTCTCATCCCCGGGAGTTTCGGAAGATGCTCAGGATGTCGCTTAAGATGGCGCTGTTCGTCTCCATTGCGCCGGCGCCGGTGCCTACGATGGTGATCTCCCCGGCGAGGTCGGTCTGGAAGGTGGCCACGTTAAGGGTGCCGTCCACGTTGAGGGGATGGTTCATGGGCACCAGTTTTGGAGCGACCTCCAGCTCGCCGTTCTCCACCGTGCCCACGAGCTTTATCACATAGCCGTCCTCCTTTGCTAGGGCTATGGCCTCCGGGGTGATCCGGTTTATGCCCTCTATCTTAACATCCCTGTAAGTGGTGTTTTTGCCCATGATTGCGTTGGTGAGTATGACAAGCTTTGCCGCTGTGTCGCTCCCTGAGATGTCGTATGTGGGGTCTGTCTCTGCGATGCCCAGCTCCTGCGCCTCCCTGAGGGTGCTCTCGAAGCCTGTGCCCTCCTTTGTCATCCTTGTGAGGATGTAGTTTGTGGTGCCGTTCAATATCCCCTTTATGGAGAGTATCTCGTCGCCTGAAAGGATCTCGTTTGCGAGGTTTATGAGCGGCATGGCCCCGCCTGCAGAGGCCTCGAACTTCAGATGGACACCGTTCTTCTTCGCTGTCTCTGTGAGCCTTTTGAACTCCAGGGCAAGGGGCCCTTTGTTGGATGTGACCACGTGTTTCCCGGCCTCCATTGCAGTGAGCATGTGCGAGAGCCCTGGCTCGCCTGTGTCAACATTTGTGGGCGTCACCTCAACGACGAGGTCTGCGTCCACCTCTCTGATCGCCTCAAGACCTGTCATCTCCTCTGCGCCCGGGCAGTCTATCACACGTCCTGTGCGCTCCACAGAGGACAGTGTTTTTTCAAGGTCTAGGCCTCCTTCGCTGACAACGGTCCCTGTCACATCCGAGATGGAGACGACCTCTGGCTGAAAGCCGTATTTCTCCCTGAGCCAGGTCCTTTTTCTTACAAGGGCCCTTGCAAAACCCTTGCCAATGACTCCGAATCCAATGAGGTTGATTCTCATCTAAACACCAAGGGATTTTATAACGGCAAGCCCCTTGTCACGGGCTATCCTCTCCAGCTCGGAGATGGCCTTTTTGGCCTTCTCAGGCCTGCTCACCTCAATGTCCATGAGGGCGGAGGTCTCCTGCTGTGGATTGGGCATGGAAAGGGCCATGTCAGCGACCAGTATCCCAGGTATCTCGTTCAGCCTGTCTATGGTGTCCCTGAGATCGGTGTCCACCACATGGCCGATCAATATGACCTTCATCCTCTCCTTTTTCTTCACCTCACCCACCTTGGAGACCCATATGTCCCTTTCTCCAAGCTCCTTTATGATCCGCTCAAGGGCGCCGTCGTTCTCGATGTCGATTGTGAGATGGACCGGCACCCTCCCTTTTTTTGTAAGCTCCTCCCTGATATGGACTATGCTTATGATGTTGCCGCCCAGCCGTGACACCGGCTCCAAGGCGCGGACAAGCTGGCCCGGCGTGTCCTTCAGCTCTATGTCAAGCCCTATCCTCATGGGGCTAAACTCCCCTCATGTCTTTATTAAACTTTTCCAGCATAAGCTCCACCCCGGCGGCCACGCCATCGGTCTCCATGAAACCCTGTGGCTTTATACCGTCGCCCACATTATACAGGCCTTTCACCGGGGTCTCAGGCCCGAGATGCGTCCCCGAGGCAACGCGGTTAACAGGCCAGTGGCTCCTGTAGCACTGGACCATGAGTATCTCACAGTGCTCATCAAAGCCCGGGAAGATGCTGCGCAGGTCCTCTATCCCCTCCTCAATCTCCCTCTCAATGTTGTTTCCGTAGAGCTTCTGATGGGACATGAGGAGATGCCGGCCCTTAGGGGCGAGGGATGGGTCGATGTGGGTGAGCTCCACAAGACCGCCCACACGCTCGGCCTCAGGGGTGAAGAAGGTGCATGTATGCCCCACCAGCGGGGTGTCAGAGGAGAAGGATATCTTGATCCCCTCTGCCGCTTTGAGGGATGAAAGACCATGCATATACTCCCTGGTAAAGGTCCCTTTTTCACAGAGGGAGGCTGTGGCCTTTGGCCCGATGTTGCTGACCACCGCCTCAAACTCCAGCTCTCCCTCAGGTGTTGAAACACCCTTCACAGAGCCATCTTCCACCGTTATGCCCTCCACCGGTGTTTGATAGTGTATCGTCCCGCCCTGTCTTTTGAGCGCCTCCACAAGGCCGTCCACCACTGCCCTGCATCCGCCTATGGGCACACCGGGGGCGCCGAACCTGTCCACGTTCTTTGTGATGGAGACCACCTCCCTTGAGGATACCTCGTTTGCATCGAGGCTCAGGGCCCATCTGCAAAAGGAGTTCGCCAGATCAAAGACCTTCTTGTGGCTGATCCTCTTCCTGACCCATTCAAGATAGGGCTCGTCGCCTCCGCTGGAGTACCGGAGGTCTGCTGTGAGCTTCACAAGCCGGACCTTGTTCCATGAGCCGAAGAGGTCCTGAAGCTGGTTGTGAGTGTAGTTTTTGCCGCCGAACCTGAAGAGCCCCGGCGGGCTTGTGCGCACTATCTGGACCTTCACACCCAGCCGCTTCAGCATAGCTCCCAAGGGGCCGGTCGCGCCATGAGGTATGAGGTGCAGGGCGCCTGTGGAGAGCTGATATCCCCTGTATTCTATGTTGGTGAAGCGCCCGCCATGATAGGGAAGGGCCTCAAAGACCGTCACCCTCTGTCCCTGCCCTGCAAGCGCCGTTGCAGCGAGAAGACCTCCAAGCCCTGCCCCGATAACGGCAACCCTCATCCCTCATCCCACCTCAAGGCCTTATTGGGACAGTACTCTGTGCATGTGAGACAGCCTATGCAAAGCCCGTGGTCAACCTTCACCACACCCCAGACACTGAGCGCCTCCACAGGACAGAAGGGGACGCAGTGCCCGCAGCCAACACACCGCTCCTTATCAATGAGTATCATCACCGTTTAAGATTCGGGAGCCCAATATAAATGTTTGGGGATTCGATCTGCCCGGTTGAAGTGTTACAGAAAGACTTAAATAGCACTCCGGAGTTGGTGTAACCACTGATGAAAGAGAAGCGGGGTGGGGTAGCCAGGTCCATCCCGCCGGGCTCATAACACTTTTGCATAAGGCAAAAAAGTGGGAAACCCGGAGATCGGTCGTTCAAATCGACCCCCCGCTACTGACATCGGCCCTGTGGGCTGTGGGGGAGGATTTCACTTATTGCCAGTGCCTTCTCTTCTAAAAGCTCCTCTGCAATCCTCAGGCCGATGTCGCTTGTGAAAGGTATCTTGAGGTCCCTGTCCCTGAATGCGCGGGCGATCTCCTTCAGCTCCCATCTGTCCGGCGCCTGCCTCAGATCCCTGCGTTCCCTGATGTACTTGGTGAGCTCAAGGCCCTTTTCCTCGGCCTTCTTTGAATGGTAGAAGATGGAGCCCATGCACACGTCAAGTATGTCCTCTCTCACCCTGCCCTGCTCGTCGTAGGGGAATCTCCTGCACACCTGCGGCCTTGTCTCATGTATCCTGCATCGTGCAGGGAAATCGCCGGTCGCCTCCTCCAGAAAAGGGCAGCGGTGGGCAACATCCCCGAATAGGACGTGCCCCGTGTCTATGATCCACTGCACCCTGTTGTGATAGTAGCCGGGGTTCAGGAGGAACTTCGGGTTTATGACGACGTGTTTGAGGATGTCGAATCTCCGCTCCCGTATCCACCGCAGTATGTCCTCATGGAAATCAACGGTTATCTCCCACCTCTCCTTGCAGCACTTCCCACATCTCCGACAGACAAACTTTCCCATCGAGATATCCTTTGCCCAGATGGTAGATAAATTTTTTGATAGGCCGGGCGGTTTTTGCGCAACACATATATCTCTGGAGCCCTCTATTTATTATGAGGTGATTGAGTTGACAGAGGATCTTTTTTCAGATATAAACAGGGCTGGCGACCCTTCCAGCCTCAGCGACCTTGAGAAAAAGCATCTGCCCCTGATCGATGCTCCTGACTCTGTGAAGGCGGGGGAGCCCTTTGAGGTCACGGTGGAGGTGGGCAGGCTCCTTGCCCATCCAAATGAGCCCGGACATCACATCCAGTGGATCGTCCTGCTCGGAGGAAGCGTGACCCTTGCCATGGTAGAGCTCACCCCTGTGTCCACAAGCCCGAAGGTCACTGTGACCATAACCCTCGATAAGACCACAAGGCTGCGTGCCCTTGAGAGATGCAATCTCCACGGAGAGTGGGAGCACTCTAAGGAGATAAAGGTCCTGTGAAATGACGCTCAGGTCAAGGATCGTGGAGGGAAGGGACCAGGAGGAGCTGAAGGAGCTTGAGAAGGGAGCGCCCACCATCATGATCGACGAGGAGGCGTGGATCACCAGCGAGATGATCGCTGTTGGCGCCCTCTCACCGCTCCATGGCTTCATGACAAGCGAGGACTACCGCTCTGTTCTTGAGGAGGGCAGGCTCTCAGATGGACATCCCTTTCCCGTGGTGCTCTCCTTCGCCCCGGCCGGGAAGCGGAACGCCGAGACCATCAAAAGCCAGATCAAAGAGGGTGACACAGTGCTTTTGATAAACCAGCAAAAGGAAGGCGTTGCCACGCTGGAGGTGGAGGAGAAATGGAGGTATGACAAGAAAGAGAGGGCACAGAAGATATTCGGCACCACAGACGAGCATCACCCCGGTGTGCGGCAGGTCTATCAGAGGATGGGCGATGTCTCCCTGGCAGGGCATCTCACCGTCTATAAGAGGCCTGACTGGGGGCCTTTCGAGCCCTTCAGAAAGACGCCTGAGGAGTCCAGGGAGGCGATAAGGAAACAGAAGGCAAGGGATGTGGTGGCCTTCTGGACCGGGGCGAACCCTGTGCACAGGGGCCACGAGCACATCCAGCGCAACCTCATGGAGCACTATGACATGCTCATGGCAGTGCCCCTTGTGAACATGGCAAAGAAGGAGCAGATAACCCCGGAGTATCGCGTGGCCTGCTACGAAGTTTTATTTAAAAACTATTATCCCAAGCACAAGGTGCTCTTGCTCCCCCAGAAGATCACCTACATCTTCGCCGGGCCGCGGGAGGCGGTGCTCCACGCCATCATCTCAAGGAACTATGGGGCAACTGCCATCGCCTTTGGACGGGATTACGCAGGCATAGGCGATTACTTCGGGAAGTACGAGGCGCACACCGCCTTTGACGAATACGACCCCGGTGAGCTTGGGATCAAGCCTGTGTTCTTCAGAGAGGTCTACTACTGCGTGAGGTGCGGCCACACCGTGACAGATGAGGTGTGCAAGCACGGCGAGGAGTTCAGGATAGGGATCTCTGGCACAGGCATCAGGGACCTTATGAGATACGGCTTTCTGCCACCAAAGGAGATCGTTCGGCCTGAGATAGCGCGGCTCGCCATACAGGGTGTGGTGCCCAAGGGGCTGGGCCCGGATGGAATGGCCGTCGGGCCCCCGGGGAAGGTGATAAAGAGGCTTTTCCCCTTTTATCTTGTCGCCCACCGCCTTGGAGGCCAGCTCAGGCATAAGCCCCTTGACTGGCAGGGTCTTGACATAAACAACATCAGACGGGCCCTTAAGGAGGTGCGGGAGAACTCTGAGAGGATCCTGAAGGACATATACCGTGAGGTGGAGTATGAGGCCGATATTGACAGATCCCTCACCTCCAAGTGGGTGCAGGATGCCACTGTGACAGCGGCAGAGGACCAGAAACTCGCTATCGACCTTATCAGGGCGCGCCTTGAAACTGCGGCCACTCCAGAGGAGAAGGCAGAGATCAAAAAGGAGCTTGACGTGGCGCAGAGGATACTTAAATCGATAGGGAAGGTCATAACAGACAGAGAGGCCAAGGAGCGGGTGTGGAACCTGCGGGAATATGGGTCATATAGATGAGGACGGGGATGGACAAAAGGGTTTCACAGATCTGCCAGCAGGTTATCGGCATTAATCGAGCCCCCCAGCTCTCCTTCTCTGAAGATTATCACTTTCCTGCCTGGAAGCCCTTCTGCCTTCCTATTGAATCTTTCAATGTCCTTTTGGTTTGCCTTTTTCCATTTAACCTCGCCCACTATATCTATCCTGTTTCTCTTTGTTATTAAGA
>RFHW01000096.1 GCA_003695745.1 Methanobacteriota archaeon
GAGAAGAAGAAGGTGGCCCTCGCATCCATGCTCGCGCTGAACCCCTCGGTCCTGCTCCTTGACGAGCCCACAAACGACCTTGACCCTAGGACACGGGCCTGGCTTGTTGACATGCTCAGGGCCCTTGGAGCGGCTGGCAAGACCATTGTCACAGCGACACACGACCTCAACCTCGCCTCTCAGATAGCGGATAGAGCTGTTGTCATCGGCGAGGACCACAGGATAGCGGCTCAAGGTAAGGCGGAGGAGGTGCTCGGCGACAAACACCTGCTCCTGGAGGCGAACCTCATCCACGAGCACGTGCACCGCCACGGCGACATTGTCCATGAGCACGGCCATGGTCACGTCGCAGACCATGAGCACGAACATTAAATATGTGATGTCCATATTCTTGGCCACATGAAGTCCATTCTCATAGTCAACGACGACGGCATAGACTCGCCCGGGATCAGGGCGGCGGCAGAGGCGGTAAGGCACCTGGGGGACGTTACCGTTGTCGCCCCCTCCACGCAGCAGAGCGGCGTGGGCAGAAGCCTCTCACTCAGAAGACCGCTGGCTGTTAAAAAGGCGGGTTTGGAAGGTTTTAACGCCTATTCGGTGGATGGAACGCCCGTGGATTCCGTCATCGTCGGGATCTTCGGTCTGATGAGGAAGACACCTGACCTCCTTATATCAGGAATCAATCTGGGAGAGAACATGAGCAGGGAGATAACAACATCTGGCACGGTGTGCGCCGCCATAGAAGGGGCGAACCACGGCATACCCTCTGTTGCAATATCCCTCCATCTCGATTCTGAGGCCAGATTAGACCCCGGCAGAAAGGCGGACCTGAGATTCTCCAAAAAGACGCTGGCATCTGTCTCCAAGGCCATCCTTGAAAGAGGCCTTCCAGAGGGGGTGGACCTGCTGAACATAAACATACCGGATTCAGATGCAGAGGGCGGGATAAAGATCACGACCCTCGCCCACAGGATGTACTCTGCAAGGGTACATCGCCTTGACGCCCCCTCAGGAGGCTCAAGCTATTACATCGATGGCGACGCCATATTCGACGCAGAGCCCGGAACAGACGTATACGCCGTTCGAGTGGAAAGATGCGTGTCCATCACGCCCCTGACCCTTGACCTCACCGCCCGCAGCGACATGGAGGACATAGGGCAGAGGCTCCTGCAACACCTCTTCTAATACTCCACGCCCTTCCTGGCAAGGACGCCCGTTTCATAGGGGTGTTTCACAAGACGCATCTCTGTCACAAGGTCGGCCCGCTCTATGAGCTCCTCTGGCGCCCTCCGCCCTGTGAGGACCACGGTGGTCTCAGGCGGCACCTCATCAAGAAAGGCAAGTATCTCCTCCAGAGACAGTATCTTGAAATGAGCGGCCAGGTTGATCTCGTCAAGTATAAGAAGCCTCGGCCTGGAGCTGAGCGCCTCCCTTGCAAAATCCAGCCCCCTCTTTGCCAGCTCATAGTCCTCTGGAAGGGGGTGGCGGAAGTCTATGAAACCCTTTCTCCCGAACTGATGAACCTCATAGAGGGGCTCAAGCCTCTTCTGTATCCGATATTCGCCCACATCCTCGCCCCAGCCCTTCATGAACTGCACCACCACAACACGGTATCCATGGCCCACGGCGCGCATGGCCAGCCCCAGGGCGTTGGTGGTCTTGCCCTCGCCCTCGCCGGTGTAGAGATAGACCAGGCCTTTTTCCCGCCCACCCTTCTCCTCAGGCTGCTTAGAAGCACTCTCCAGTTGGACAACCCCCTGAAAACTCGGATTCCGCCATGATATGGGCCTCTTCCATCTCCTCCCTGATGGTGGCAGGGCTTATGGAGAGCACCTGCTCGCTCTTGCTCCCGTAGCGATAGACCGTGATGCCCTTGCACCCGAGCTCATAGGCGAGGCGGAATATCCTGCGCACATCCTCGATGGTGGCATCGGCAGGGAGGTTCACGGTCTTTGATACCGCATTATCAACGTGGCGCTGGAAAGCCGCCTGCATCCGCACATGCCACTCCGGCGCGATGTCAAGGGCGGTGACAAAGATCCTCTTCACATCCTCAGGCACCCCTGGAACGGCCTGCACCGAGCCCACCCTTGCAAGCTCGATCATCAGCTTCTTGCTGTAGAAACCCCTTTCCTTGGCGATCCTCTCGAAGAGGGGGTTCACCTCCAGGAGACGGGTCCCCTCCATCACGTTCCGGATGAAGGACACGGCGAAGAGAGGCTCAATCCCGCTTGAGGTGCCGGCGATGATGCTTATCGTTCCGGTGGGCGCTATGGTGGTCACCGTGGCATTCCGCATGGCATCATACCCTTTCTCCTCCCAGAGGCTGCCCCTGAAGTTGGGGAAGCTGCCCCGCTCCCTGCCAAGCTCGGCAGAGGCGGCATGGGCCTTCTCCTCTATGAAGCCCATAAGGTTCTCCGCCGTCCTGAGGGCCTCCTCGCTGTCATAGGGTATGCCCAGCTGAATCAGCATCTCTGCAAAGCCCATGACCCCGAGGCCGATCTTCCGGTTCGCCTTCGTCGTCCTCTCAATCACCTTGAGGGGGAACCTGCTCGCATCTATCACATTGTCAAGGAACCGCACCGAAAGCCTGACAACCTCCTCAAGCCTCTCAAAATCGATCTCACCATCCCTCACCATCTTCGAAAGGTTGACAGAGCCCAGGTTGCAGGACTCATAGGGGAGGAGCGGCTGTTCGCCGCAGTTGTGGACAACAAATCCATTGGCGTCAAAGGCGTTAACACCCGGTATCTGGACGTCATAAACAGGTTCAGCTCCATCAGGCTCAAGCGCCTTCACCTGTTTGATGAAGCGCTCCCTGTTCAGGCTCCTTCTGTATCTGCTGAGGGCCCCTTCAAGCCTCTGCATTTTCTTCAGGCTGGAAAAGCCTATGAGACGGTGGAAGACCTCCATGTTAGAGCCTGAGATGACAAGCTCATGCTGGGCTCGAACCGGATATTTCCTCATGCCGCCCTTTCCATCTGGCAGTTCTTTGGCACCTGCCCCTCTTCTGTGGGCGTATATCTTTGAGGCCACGCCAAGGCGCAGAAGCATCCTCTGCACGGCCTCGAGGAAGGGGAGGTCCGACTGGGAGAGCCTGATGCTCACGCCCTTTTTCTGGCTCCCCTGCACCGAGCCGTCGCAGTCAAAGATGCCCTGTAAAAGCCCTCTGCAGAAGCTGCTGGAGGCCTTCTCCATTTGGGGGGTGATGGTCTTCACACCGGGCCGGAGCCCCAGCTCAAGGGCAAGGCGCTTCAAGCTGCCAAGGCTCATCCGCCACTCGCTGCGGCCAGCCACCTTTGTCCAGCCCTCAAAATCGCTCCTGTGAGGAAGGGAGAGGGCCGCCTGATAACCCCTTTCCATGACCCCTCCAGACCCTGTCCAGACAGAGAGAACGGCCTTGTCCTTTTTAAAGGTGCCATCGCCCAGCAGAAGCCCCACGAGATACCCCTCGTCAAAGGTGTAAGGCCCGGGCCATCTGCAGGCACTTCGATGGTCGTTCAAAAGTATGCGGTCTCCCTCTTGCAGGTCGCCAGCTCTCTTCCATGCGACCTCCATCCTTTTGCGCGTGACCTTTGTTACAACCTTCACAGGGTGGTCTGCTGTGAGCCTGAGGCTGTAGCCCTCTTTTGTGGCAAGCTTCAAAACCTCTTTCACACCAGTCTGGTAGAACCCCTCTGGAGCGGAGGGATGGTCCTTCCCATCTATCCTGGCGTAGAACTGCCTGCCCACTAGCTCCCGCACCTGCCGCGGCCCCTCATCGGTATGGACCCAGCAGTCACCTGTCAGGCAGGGGTTGGTGCTCTCGATCGCGCC
>RFHW01000097.1 GCA_003695745.1 Methanobacteriota archaeon
GCATATCTTCTGTGGAAGGGCTGGAAATTAAAGAGGATCCACGATCTAAGAGCCCTGTTAGCAGAGGCGGTGAAATACATGCCGGAGCTGGCTGGTTTCAATGAACTCTGTCAGGAGATCACAGCCTATTATATGCTGGAGAGATATCCTCTTTTTGAAGAGCCTCCGAAGAAAGAGGAGTTGGAAGAGGCTTTGGACAGAGCTAAAGAGCTGACTGGGCTTTTACAGATAAAATAGAGGTGCTCTGTGAGCTTGGGTCTTCTCTCTCCTATCCAGCCGGCTCTTTCGGAATCTCCACGTAGAATATGCTTCCGCCTCCGGGGTTGTCCTCCACCCACACCCTGCCCCGGTGCATCTCAACGATCTTTTTCACGATGGCAAGGCCGATCCCTGTGCCCTTGACACCCTCTCTCTTCAGGCGCTCAAAGCGTGTGAAGATGGTCTCCTTATACTGGTCCGGCACGCCCTCTCCCTGGTCTTTCACAAAGGCCCGCCAGCTCTTCCCGGCATCCTCGATCCCGGCATAAACCTTGGTCTTTTCAGGGCTGTATTTTATGGCGTTTGAGAGCAGGTTTGAGAACACATCCTCCAGGAATGGGTTGACCATGGCCGGATACTCACCATCAGCCTCTGCTACGAGGGTGATGCCCTTTTTCTCCCCATGGCTCTTCAGGACCTCAACAGCCTCTTTCAGCATGGCCCCAAGGTCCCTTTCCTCAAACTCGATCTCCTGGAGGTTCTCGATCTTGGCGAGGCGCGATGCGTTCTCGATCATCTCGACCGCCTTGGCAGCGTTCTTGGATATGGCCTCTATGCTTTTTCTTGCGAGGGGCGGGAGCTCCTCGTCCTTTATGAGCTCCACATAATTCCTTATCACGCCGATGGGGTTTAAGAGGTCGTGGCGCATGATGTCTGTGAACATGTCCTTGAGCTCGTTGGAGCGTTTGAGCCGCGCTGCCTGCTCCTTCAGCCCCTCTTCAAGGGCCTTTCTCTTTGTCATGTCCCTGATGATCACGAGGATGTGCTCCACCTCGCCGTCCTCGTCAAAAAGTGGTGTCCAGTAGTCTGTGAAGACCTTTCTCTCACCCTCTGGAGAGACATATGTGAACTCTGTGGGCCCGAGGCTCTGTCCGCTGTATTTCACCATGACCACCTTCTGTTTCAGGTGCATCGCCTCAAAGACACCTTCCAGCTCCGGGATCCTCATGTATTCAAGGGCGTTTTTCCCGATGACATCCTCTCTCCTCACACCTGTTATCCTTTCAAAACCCCTGTTCACAGATATTATGCCGAATTCATTGTCCATGAGTATCAATCCCTCAGGGATCCCCTCGAAGACCCTGTCGCTCAGCTCCTTCAGGTATCTGACCTCTTCGGCTGCCTTCACCTCCCTGGTCACGTCCTTTGCGACGCCCACAGTCCCCCTGACCCTTCCTTTCTCATCCCTGAGCAGTGAGAGCGAGAGGGAGATGTTCTTCCTTTTCCCGGAGGGGGTCTCTATCTCCATAGCTATGTTCCGGATCACGCCTTTCTTCCTGAGCTTCCGGCTCCTCTCCAGCCTCTTCTCCTTTACGAGCGCATCCTTGGGGTACAGGTGAAGAACGTTTTTCCCGAGCACCTCCTCTGCCTTGCGCTCGAAGAGCTCCTCAGCGCCTCTGGAGAAGTAGATGATCCTCTTGTCATTGTCAGATGCAACGATGGCGTCGGCAGAGCTCTCTATGATGCTGTTAAAGAAGTCCTTGGTCTCTGAGAGCTCCTTCGCCGTCTTCTCAAGCTCTTTCTGCAGGGCCGTGAGCTCGGCGATCCTGCGCGCCTTCTCCTCCCTGCGGATGTCCGCTGTCACGGCCATCGTGAAGGCCCGCCTCGTGGCCTGAAAGATGACCCCCAGCAGCAGGAAGACGGCCATGACCTCGAAGACATGCTCATTCGGGATATCCAAGGCCGTTCCTATGAGGTGGAGGCTGTGCAGGATGAGCGCCACAAGGAAGAGGAGGACCAGGTTATAGGACCTCCGGAACTCCTCAGGCTCCTCAAAATACCGCTGGAAATATCTGAAGAAAAAGGCAAGGACAGAGGCCATGACAAGAGAGGCCATAAGCCCTGCAACAGATATTATCTCAAGGATCACCGCTCCCACCCCATGGCATAGGTGAGCCTCACGATGAAAAAGAGCGCCAGCAACAGAAAGGCGAGGTGGATGGACGCCGCATACCTGAATATCTCAGAGGGGCCCGGGACCGTCATCTCCAATATCTCATCGGCCTCGGCGATTATCTGGAAGAAGAGGGACACCAGGAGAAGCCCGACGATGTAGAGGGCTGTTCTGCTCTTCTTTTTCAGCGCCGCTCTGCCCTCTTCGCTTGTAAGAGGCTTTTTCTTCAGGTAGAGGACCACTATAAGGGCTGATTCCATTATAAGGGTCAGCAATGCCCCCGCCAAGAAGACCCTGCTCCATAGATCCATTTCACAACCTGCCATCCTTCCACATTATACACATACTCCATAACACTATCCTTATAAATCCATCGTGCAAAGCCTCTTTTATGGAAGTTGTGAAGGTCGGTGGAAGCCTCATGGCAGAGGCGGGAATGGTCATGAAGGTGCTCAAAGACTATGATGTGCTTGTCGTACCGGGTGGAGGGGTCTTTGCAGACGCGGTGCGGGAGGTTCACAGAGGACACGGTCTTTCAGAGAGGACCGCCCATATGATGGCCCTCCTGGCCACAGACCAGTACGGCCTCCTCCTCTCAGACCTCTCAGGGATCCCGGCCATAACATCCCTGAAGGACTTCTCCGGGCAGGCCGTCATCCTTCCATCCGCCATGGCAGCGGCGTCCGGGCTTGAGGCCACGTGGGACGTCGCCTCCGACACCATAGCCTGTTATATTGCAAGGGAGGCAGGGGCTAGGGGGTTTATAAAGCTCACAGCCGTGGACGGCATAGCCCTCGGGGGCAGCCTTCTCAAGACCGTTGAAGCAGGAAAACTCTTAAATACCACCACCTGTTTAGATAAGAGCCTGCCCGCCTACCTGCAGAAGTGGAAGATGAGCTGCAGGGTGGTGAACGGAAAGAGAGAAGAGAATATTAGACGGGCCCTTGAAGGCGAGGCTGTTGGAACAATCATACTCGGAGGATAGATGGAATTGGAAAAACTCACATGCATATCATGCGGCACCGCCATAGTGATAGGAGAGGGCTCTGTGAAATTCCCCTGTCCCCAGTGCGACGAGATCATAGGTCGATGCGCCAGATGCAGAAAGCTGGGCAAGGAATACATATCTAAATGCGGTTTCAGAGGTCCCTGAAATGGGCGATGTTCTTGTGACGCTGAAGGTCATGCCAGAGGGCGTGGACTCTGACCTCAAGGTCATTGAGGATAGGCTGAGAGAGGTAGATGCAGGGAGGTTCAACTCCCTTGAAAAGGTCCCCATCGCATTCGGCCTCGTGGCATTGAAGGCCACCTATGTGGTAGCAGATGAAGGCGGAGCCGCGGAGCGGCTTGAAGAGGCCATAAAAGGGATTGAGGGTGTGAAGACCGTTGAGACCATCGAGGCCTCACTTGTGTGAAAGGCGGTGGGAAAGATGGTGCTGGCAAAAGGTGACTTTGTAAGGATCAACTACACGGGCAGGATCAAGGAGACAGGCGAGGTCTTTGACACGACCAGCGAGGAGGTGGCAAAGAAGGAGGGCATCTACGACCCCCAGATAACCTTCAAGCCCCAGCCCATTGTCATAGGCGCAGGGCATGTGCTCCCGGGGCTGGACAAGGCCCTTGTAGGCGCCGAGGTGGGGGAGGAAAAGCACATAACAGTGCCTCCAGAGGAGGGATACGGGATAAGAGACCCGTCCAAGGTGAAGGTCATACCCCTGAGGGAGTTCAAGAAACAGGGGATAAAGCCTGTGCCCGGGATGCGCATCGAGATGGATGACGCCATCGGCAGGGTGCAGAGCGTCAGCGGCGGGAGGGTGCGGGTGGACATGAACCACGGTCTTGCCGGGAAGGTCCTTGAATACGATGTGACGGTCCTTGAAAAGACCAATAAGACAGAGGAGAAGATCAGGCAGCTCCTCGAGCTTCACTTCCCCTATGCAGACCCCCATGAGCATGAGATAAAGATAAAGGGCGACACCGTTGAGATCACCCTGCCTGACACGGTGAAGCTCAACCCGGCGGCTGGCGTGGGGAAGTTCTCCACATCAAGGGATATCTTCACCTTTGTGGAGGGCATTGACAGGGTGGATTTCAGGGAGGTCCACAGGAGGCTCGTGCCATCCAAGGGCTCGAAGCCAAAAAAAGCCCCTTCCAGGAAGGGAGCAGGCAAAAAGACAGGGACCAGGAAAAAGCCCAAAGAGGCCTAAACCCTCCTGAGAGCCGCTATAACAAGCCTCCTGCCATCCCTGCATTCTATCTCCCTTTTCAGCTCCACCACCGTGCATCTGTCGCCCTCTCTGAGACCCTCTGGCGCACAGTATCCGGCGTGGCTGCAGAAGACCTCGCCGCATGACTGGGGGCGAAAGGACACAGAGCTGCCGGGAAAGGCGCCCTTTGCCTCGATGGCCGCATCCACACTTGGCTCCTGAACCTCGCAGACCGTCACCTCCCCGAACACAGGGCAGGGATGGCTTTTATCCCTCACCTCTGTTACAGCGTATTTCCTCCCCCTCTCAAGGTTGTGGTGGCAGGGCAGGCGCAGACCGCATCCCCCGCACTCCTCTGACACACCCAGGTATATGAACTCATAGCCCTCCTTTGCACACCTGGAATCGACAAGGGCGATCATGAAGACCATATACCTGCCAGGAGGTTATTAAACCCTTCCTTCAAGCTCCATTGAGCTGCTCCCCCACCTTCTCGTTCACAAAACGCAGGAACTCATCTTCAGCGCCATGTTTCACCTGCGCCCCTGCGGCGATGTCGTGGCCGCCGCCCTCGCCGCCGGTTTTCTCGGCGGCATAGCGCAGGGCCTCGCCCAGATTGAGCCCCCTGTCCACCAGCTCCTTTGTGGCCCTGGAGGAGACCTTCACCTCCTCGCCATCAGCGGTGTCTGCAAAGGCAACAACAGGTTTAACAGGGTTTAAAAGCCGGGAGTTCACGATCATCGATGCCACCGTGCCTATCACGTTCTCGCTCAGCTCCTTATGGGCGTGGACGGCGTAGACGGACCCGGCGTCCCTGATCCTCTCAAGATTCTCGTTGATCCACTCATAGCAGGAGGAGATATGCCTCTTGTGCTCCTCCAGAAGGGTGAGCGCCTGCTCATATACCTCGCCGCGGTCTCCAAGGCAGATGCCCACACCAACGCCATACCTCTCATACCTCCCGCAGGCGTTCAAGAGGGATGTGTACTCCTTGGCATCCCGGAGGATGGTGCGCTTCTCCTCCGCCAGGACGGTGTACACATCGCCCACTATGCTCTCCGCCGTCTTCACATCCATCTTGTGCTCGATCATCTTGAGGATAAGGGCGGTGGTAAGCCTCTTCTTCTCCTCTTCATCAAGGTCGGCGAGCTTTGTGAACTCGCCGTTCTTCTTGGCAGGTATCCCCAGATCGCTCAGGAACTGGACACAGGCAGACTCGTTCCCTGAAAGACCGGGTATGAAGGGCTCTGTCGTGTATTCGATGGCCTTATAAAGCGGGCGGGTCTGGCGCCCGAAGAAGCGCAGGTCCTTTTCAATCTTCAGCAGACCGCCTTCCACAGCATCCTCTGCGATCTCCCTGTTCAGGCCTTTGAG
The DNA here is from genome assembly GCA_003695745.1 of Methanobacteriota archaeon. GTDB lineage: Archaea > Hydrothermarchaeota > Hydrothermarchaeia > Hydrothermarchaeales > SZUA-236 > J060. Next base: position 5,734 of record RFHW01000097.1, read on the forward strand.
CGTTCCCTCCGCGTCCTGGACGTCGCCCAGCGCCCCGATTACGGCAAGGTGCGCCATGTCCCGGTTCCTACTGTCAAGCTCCCTTGCAAAGAGATAGGAGACGCCTGCGCCGCTTATCTCCCGCGCCCCGTCCACACCCTCAAGATGCGGGTTCACATGGCAGAGGTTCTCATGCTCCAGCTCCACAGGCTCGTGGTGATCCAGAACAATGACCTGCCTATCCCCAAGGAGAAGCTCTGCAATAACTGGAAGCTGCCCGCTCCCGCTGTCTGAAAAGACCACCAGATCCTGCTGTCCTGCTGCGATCTCCTCCAGAAACCTGCGGTCAACCCTCTTGACACATCTGAGATGGGGTGTGAAGCCCTCCCGCAGCATGGCCTTGTAGGTTATGGCGCCGGCTGTGAGGCCATCTGCATCATCATGGCCCACAAGCAGTACGGAGCTTTTCTCGTCAAGCGCCTTTACACGTTCCACCGCAACTTTGAGCTGCTCAAGGGTCATCACTTCACCAGAAGCTTGGCAGTGTCAATGCGATAGGTCCAGTCCTCGGGGATCCTCTTCGTCCGTTTATAGTATTTTATGAGGCGCCTGATCTTTGCCTCTGTGAGCTGAAAACCCCTCTTGGAGCTCTTGTCCTTGGGGTTCTCTTTAAGATGCCTGTCAAGGTCAACAGCCTTTCTAATGAGGTTCATCAGGTCCTCAGGCAGTTCCTTCCCAAGACCCTTCTCCTCCAGGATCTCTGACACCTTCTTTCCTGTGAGCAGCTTCACACTCGGAATCCCGTGCTGGTCCCTGAGGATCATGCCGATGGAGCTTGCCGGCTCACCTGCCTTGGCAAGCTTGACCACCAGCTCCTCAACCTCCTCTTTCTTGTACTCCACCCACTTGGGCGGCTCCTTTCGAAGAGGCCTTGCAGAGCCTGCCTTCCCTTTCTTCCGCGAATACATCCGGGCCATTTTTCTATCTTCCTCTTTTCAGATAGCCTATGAACTTTTCAGCGACCTTTCTCCTATGAGACAATCTGGATTTTAAAGCTTTGTCCTCAGCAAAGGTCTTCCCATATCCCTCAGGGATGAAGATGGGGTCATATCCAAAACCCCCCTCTCCTCTGGGGGACAGAGAGACATATCCTTCAACTACTCCTTTAAATAGTTTTATGTCGCTGTCGCCGGCGGCATCAGGCTTATATCCGATGACAGCCTCAAAACGCGCCCTCCGATCCTCCACATCCTCAAGGAGCCGCAGGATCCCCCTGTTGCCTATGGTGTCAAATACATAGCGGCTGTAGACGCCTGGGAAACCGCC
>RFHW01000098.1 GCA_003695745.1 Methanobacteriota archaeon
AAGCTCCTTTATGGTGATGAAATTCCCCAGCGATTTGGACATCTTCTCGCCCTTCACGGTGACAAGGCCGTTGTGCAGCCAGTATCTGCAGAAAGGCCTGCCTGTGTAGAGCTCGGACTGGGCCCTCTCGTTCTCGTGATGGGGGAATATCAGGTCCTGCCCTCCGCCGTGTATGTCCAGCGTTGGCCCTAGCTCCTCCATGGACATGGCAGAGCATTCGATGTGCCAGCCCGGCCGGCCACGGCCCCATGGGCTTGGCCATGATATCTCGCCGGGCTTCGCCCTCTTCCACAATGCAAAGTCAAGGGGGTTGTGCTTGTGCCTGCCCACCTCAACCCTTGCCCCTGCCTTCAGATCCCCGGGGTCCTGTCCTGAAAGGCTGCCATAGTCCTTCTTGCAGGACACATCGAGATAGACATCGCCATCCACCACATAGGCAGCTCCCCTCTGGATCAAACCCTCAACCATCTCTATGATGAGAGGGATCTTCTCAGAGACCCGCGGATAAGAGTCGGCCCTCTTCACACCAAGGGCGTCCATCTCCATGAGGTACTCCTCGGCATATCTCCTGGAGAGCTCGATGGGATCAACAGCCTCTGCCTTCGCCCGCTCTATGATCTTGTCATCCACATCTGTGAAGTTCTGCACATACCTTACGGTGTATCCCAGGTATTCCAGGGAGCGGCGGATAAAGTCAAAGGCTATGTAGGACCTTGCATGCCCCACGTGGCTGTGGTCATAGGGCGTGATGCCGCACACATACATCCGCACCACACCTTCCTCAACAGGTTTGAACTCCTCTTTCTTCCGGCTCGCCGTGTTATAGACCTTCAGCGTCATCTCAAGGGGATACTCAACTTTCATCCCATAAATAATATGTATGTGAGGCGTTGTAAAAGGGGGTTTATGCTCAGTAGAGATGAGGCTTGGAGGCTTGTGGAGGAGAAGATAGAGAGCGCCAACCTCAGGAAGCACGTGCTGGCTGTTGAGGCGATTATGCGGGGTTTGGCCCGGCATCTTGGGGAGGATGAGGAGCTCTGGGGTCTCACAGGTCTTCTTCATGACATCGACTATGGTGAGACCGAGAGCAGGCCGCAGATGCATACCGTCCTCGCCGGGGAGATGCTGGATGGAAAGGCCCCTGCAGAGGTGATAAGGGCAATCAAATGCCATAACAGCGAGCACACCGGGATCGAGCCTGAGACGGCGATGGAAAAGGCTCTTATATCTGCCGATTCCCTCTCAGGGCTGCTCATAGCCTGCGCCCTCGTCCAGCCCACCAAAAAGATGGCGGATGTGAACCCAAGGTCTGTGAAAAAGAAGTTCAAGCAAAAGGACTTTGCCCGCGCGGTGAGCCGGGAGCGGATAAGGATGTGCGAGGAGATCGGCATCGAGCTGCCCCAGCTATATGAGATCGGCCTGGAAAGCCTCAAGGGGATCTCAGAGGAGCTCGGCCTCTGAAAGACCGGAAGGATATTCCCGGAGGTGAAACCCCCACCCTTTTACCTCGCTGTACACGTTATACGCTACAGCTCGGCAAAAGCGCGGCCGGAAAAAACATCAGAACAGAAAACCTCCCCTACCCAGCGTATTCCCCCTGCTCCAATCGTCTATTCAGCGATTGGAGAGTAAGTCGGTGTCGAGCGATCCACCTTTTTCCGCCAGTCTTCATCCCAAGGGATTTGACTGTCGCAAAAACGTGGTCGAAAAATACATTTGGAGATTTCGGCTCCGCCGAAATCGGGTTTTTTGGTGAGCAAGGTTTTTTACATAAAAAAGCTTGCAGCGCACCCGGGGGGATTTGAACCCCCGATCCCTGGCTTAGGAGGCCAGTGCCTTATCCTGGCTAGGCTACGAGTGCATTTTGATAGGCGTGCGGCGGTTTTTATAAAATTAACTGTTCTGTTGTGTGGCGTTTGTCAGGTTCTTTAGCTCGGTCTCGTATTGTTGGAAGAGGCGGTCATATTCCTCTTTTGTTATCTCTTCTGCCAGGTAGCTTTCAAGAAGGGCCTTCATCTTTGCCTTCACATCTTCCACCGCTTTGTTTTCTGTTCGGGCTGTTTCCTTTGTCGGGGGCGTCTGGGGTGTCTCGTTGAGGATGGCGGTGTTTTTGGATATCTCCTCGGCGAAGGCTGTGAATATCTGGTTTGATTTGTTCTGGATGTTCTGGGGTGTTGTCTTCATATCGATCATGATGAAATAGGGTCCGTAGGCGGTTTCGCCGTGTACGCTGTAGAGGTTGGCTGAGGGGTGTGTGAGGGCTGGGTGGCTTTCAAGCACCTTGTTTGAGAAGAAGGAGGCGTTCGCCTCAGGATTCCAGTATAGGTATGCTTTTCTGTCCAGCGCAGAGACCCGGGAGGTCATCTCGTCCACATATCCGTCCCATATCCATATCTGGACTTCTGATGAGGTGTTTAGGGGTCTTTTGTTCCAGACGCTTTTGTATGCCTCAAGGATCTCTCGGGCGGTTGTGGAGTCGTTCATCCTGTATATGGTGTAGTATATCACTGTGTCTGTCTCTTTCTCAGGCTCCACGTACACGTATGTTGTTTTGGCTATGATAGAGGCGAGTATCTGGAGGCGTCTTGGGTGGTTGAGGACCTTGAGGTCGTTGGAGATCACGTCCACGGGGTTGAAGAATGGCAGCGTCCTGAACCCTTCCATCTCTGGGACGAGCCCGGTGAAGTCTGGCTCTACCCTTGCTGGGGGTATTGCATCGAAGGGGAGGAATGTGAGAGACTCAATGGAGGGGGCGGGTGATGCCGTGGGCCCCTGCGTCCTGGGCAGGTCCTCTGGCAGGGGGCCGCTTAGACAGCCTGTGAGGAGCGCTGCAGTGATGAGGAGGGCTGTTTTCCACGAGGTCATCTCTCTTCTTACTCCTTTCTTGTGAGGAATATCCTGTTGAGACCGGATACCATGGCCTCCACCGAGGCCGTTACGATGTCCTCTCTTGCGGCGCTGCCTGTTGCGATGTTCCCTTTGCTGTCCTCCAGCTTCACGATCACCTCGGCTATGGCGTCTGAGCCTCCTGTTATGGCCTCCAGACGGTATTCACGGAGCGCCACGTCCTCAATGTCCTTTAAGGCCTGTCTCAGGGCGTTGAGGGCTGCGTCCACCGGCCCCACGCCTGTGTCGGCGCCTGAGAGGGTCTTGTCCTTGAAACTCAGTCTCACAGAGGCTGTTGGGTGTATCCTGTTGCCTGTTACCACCACATAGTCCTCAAGGTCAAGGGTCTTCTCCTCCTTTGCCACCTGGCCGAGGACTGCAGTTGCTATGGCGTGGAGGTCTGCCTCTGTCACGGTCTTTCCCTTGTCGCCGAGGTCTTTCACCCTCTGGGTTATCTCTGCTGCCTGGGCCTTGGTGGGTTTGAATCCCATCTCCTTGAGCATGGCCGAGACGCCGTGGACACCTGCGTGCTTGCCTGAGACTATCCGTCGTCTGTGCCCCACCATCTCAGGCGTCATGAAACCGGGCTCGAAGGTCCGTGTGTCTGATAGGACGCCGTGGGTGTGTATGCCTGATTCATGGGCAAAGGCGTTCTCGCCCACAATGGGATAGTTGGGCGGGATCTTTATCCCTGTGAGCCGCTCCACGAGCCTTGATGTCTCCACCAGATACTCTGTCTTGATGTTTGTCTTCACACCGTAGATGGAGACGAGGCTCATCACCACCTCCTCGAGGTTGGCGTTGCCTGCCCGCTCTCCGAGGCCGTTCACAGCCACCTGCACCTCCTGGGCCCCGGCCTCGACGGCTGCAAGGGTGTTTGGCACTGCCAATCCGAAGTCGTTGTGGCAGTGGACGTCCACAGGTATCTTCACCTTCTCCACGATCTTCCCTGTGAGTATCTTCATGGCAGGCGGTATCATGACGCCCACTGTGTCCGGTATGTTGATTATGTCGGCGCCTGCCTTTTCCACCTCCTGGTTTATCCGGATGAGATAGTCTATGTCTGTTCGCGACGCATCCATTGCTGAGAAGAGGCAGGGGACGCCGTGTTCTTTGATGTAGGTTACTGCATCCACCGCCATCTCCACCACCTCTTCCTTTGTCTTCTTCACGGTGTGTTTTATCTGGATGTCAGAGGTGGGGACGAAGGTGTGCACCAGGTCGACGTCGCAGTCGAGGCATGCGTCTATGTCCTCTTTTCTCACCCGTGAGAGGCCGCATATGGTGGAGCTCAGCCCTTCCTTTACGATCTTTTTCACGGCCTCTCTCTCGCCCTTGGACGAGATCGGGAATCCTGCCTCTATTATGTCCACGCCCAGCTTGTCAAGCTGTCTTGCGATGGAGAGCTTCTCGCCCACTGTCAGGGACACGCCTGGTGTCTGCTCGCCGTCGCGCAGCGTGGTGTCAAATATCTTGACCTCGCTTGGGAGGTCCATCTCTTTCTTTGCAGCCTCAAGGACAGAGAACATAATCCCTCACATGCATGTCTATCACCTTCCACTAAGTTAAAAGAGGTCCTGAATATAAAGATTTTCCACGATGCGGTGCCACTACAGATATTTTATTTTTGTGAAAAGGTATATATATCTGAAGAGCGGATGTTTGATCATGGATTGGGAAACACTGCTGGGTGTCTGGGGCATATATCTGCTGCTGATAGCCAACATGGCCCTGAATATCCGGGTTCTCCAGAAGCTCAAATGAGGATGGGGTATCCATGGCTCATGGCGGGCCATCCCGCCGCACAAGACCTTTTAGCTCTCTGTAGGTCTCGCCAAGCTCCCTTTGGAGCCCGGCAAGCCCGGAGCCTATCTCCTTTATCCTCTCAGCCGCCTCTGAGAGCCTCTCAAGATCCAGCTCCCCGCCCTTGAGTATCTCGCTCTTCTGATAGAGCCTTACGATCTCCTCTGACTTCCTGATCTCTGAGAGCACTGTGAGGACCTTCACCTCCCCCTTTTTGCTCAGGGGCATGTCGCCGCCGCGCACCTCCCTCCCACCTATCTTCTTTTCAGCCCAGAGCCTTGCAGGGATGCTACCTATGAAATCCAGGTAGCGGCGGTCTCCAAGGACCACTACAAGGGCCTTCTGCACATCCCCCAGGTTCACAGGTAGGGTTGTGCTTTCCATCGCCTTTTTGGTGAGCATGATAACGGTCTCAGGCCGATCAGAGCTTGGCTCCACCTCAAGGTTCTGGCCTCCAAGGCCGATGACGCTCAGACCCTTCAGGGTCTTCACAAGGTCTGAGAAATCAACGGCGTTCTCCCCGATATCCCTTCGCCCCCTGAACTCGCCTATCTGGAAAAGGGGCTGGAAATAGGTGAATATGCGGTTGTTGACGGAGCTGTAGCTGCCTTTCAGCCTGAGGGTGTCTTTGAAACTGTCCATGTGAATGGGGAAGAAGGCGTCGCAGTGCTTCACCGTCTCTCTCAGGGAACGGGCGGCGTTCACGGTGACCACAGGCAGGTCCTCAGAAGAGGGCAGCAGACCTATGTAGTAGACGGGCTCGATAAAGTTCTTCTTAAGCTCCTCCAGCACCACCCAGGCAGCTCCGCCTGTGCCGCCGCCGAGGGCTGAGACCACGAAGAAGCAGTCCACCTCCTCCTTTATCCGGGTTATCTTCTCTATGATGCCGTACTGGTCTGCAACAAGTGCCTCCACGCCCAGCTTGAGATCCTTTCCGGCGCCTTCTCCGGAGAGCATCCCTTCAGAGGCGAGTATCCTGTATCTGTATTTGAGGAAGGCAAGGTCTGCCTCGTCGGTGTCGATGAGGACGCCTGAGATGTTCTCCTTCTGGGATGTGAGGAATAGATGGGCTATCCTGCAGCCGGCCCTTCCAACACCGATGAGAAATACCTTCAAGCCCACTCCCCCCCTACGAAGATGGCAGCCCTGTTTACATCCATGTCAACACCCTTGACACCCATGATATATTTAAACTTCTGGTAGAGGCTGCTGGGAGTATGGTAAACTCAACGCCGAATTTTATCCTGCCTCAGGCATTCACCCGCACCATGGGGCCGTGAAGCGGCTAGGGTCTTTTCCCTTTGATCGTGACTGAGTGGAAGCCTATGCCGCCTATCTCCTTCCATTTGTAGCTTTTTTCCACTGTTATGTCCGCAAACCCGGCATCCCTTATGATCTCCAGGAATTCCTCCCTTGGCAGGGCGCCTGATATGCAGCCGCTCCAGAGCTCCTCATCCTGCTTCATCTCCTCTGGAACAGGTTTGTCAGAGACTATGTCTGAGATGGAGAAGCGGCCGCCCCTCTTCAGCACCCTGTATATCTCTTTGAAGACCCTTCTTTTGTCTGGTGAGAGGTTTATAACACAGTTCGATATGACCAGGTCCATTGTGCCGGTCTCAACTGGAAGCTCCTCGGCAATCCCTTTCCTGAACTCCACCACATCATAGCCAAGGACCTCGGCCATCCGCACCCTGTTCCTGTTCGCCCGGTCAAGCATCTCATCTGTCATGTCAATGCCGATCACCCTTCCCCGTCTGCCCACCTTCTTTGCAGCGATGAAACAGTCGATGCCGCCGCCTGCCCCGATGTCAAGGACGCTCTCACCCTCTTTCAGCTCGGCGAATGCCGTTGGGTTCCCGCAGCCGTAGGATATGCTTATGGTGTCATCGGGCAGATGCTGGAGGTCTGAGTCGCTGTAGCCTGTTGGACAGCATAGGTCGGCCTCAGGCCGGGCCGCGGCGCCGGCATATCGCTCTGACACCTGTCTGTGGGCCGCCACATCCAGGACGCAGGTGCAGTGGAAGGGCGACACCTCGCCTGAGGAGGGCTCCCCACAGTCGCAGGGCGAGGGATGCTCCTGCATATATCCCAGGATCTCAGGCCGTCTCTCTCCATCGGGGCTTGCAAGGCTGAGCATGCTCTCCACAAGCATCTCCCGTATCACATCACAGTACGGGTCTTTGTGGAGGAGGCTTGGCCTTTCCCATCCAAAATAGGCCTGGCACCGGCATCCGCCGCCGCAGAGGAACCTGAATGGACAGTCCCTGCATCCCTCTATGCCTGTGACAGAGACCTCCCTGAACTCACGGGCAACCTTTGACTCCTGCCACACCTTCTTCAGGCCCTCGCTGACATTCCCCATGAGGAACCTTTCATCCCCGTTCAGAGAGGGGCAGGGATAGATGTCGCCATTGGCGTTAACCGACACCGCTGTGAAAGCGGCGTGACAGCCGTCCACCTTTACACCCCTCCTACCGTAGACCCTTGCCCGGTAGCTCTCCCAGTTGTCCACCTTCACCCTGCCCTCTTTGAGGCTCTTCATCAGGGATGCCAGCCTTCCTGTGTCCACTGAAACAGGGTTTTTCGCTGCCCTGCCCCGTCTGTGAACCCAGAGTATGTGGTGGGTCCGCACATCCCTCTCATGGAGGAGCTCGTTCAAAGAGGGGATCCACTCAATGTTGGCCTTTGTGGCCGTTGATGTGACGATGGTCCTGATGCCGCTTGCCCGCAGAAGCTCAATGCCCCGGAGCGCCTTTTCAAAGGCCCCCTCGCCCCTGATCCTGTCGTTGACCTCTGCTGTGGGGCCTTCCAGACTCACCTGGACCACAAGCCCTGGGATGCCTTTAAGCCTTTTCACACGCCTCTCGTCCAGGAGGGTTCCGTTGGTGAGGATCACGAGCTCCAGACCAAGCTCCCCGGTAACATGCTCGATGAGCGCGAATATGTCCCTTCTGATGAAGGGCTCGCCGCCTGTGAAGAAGATGCGGCGGGCTCCAAGGGAGCGCGCCTCCCCTATCACTCTTTTCAGCCCCTCCAGATCCAGCTCTTCTCCACGGCCGTCGCCTGCGCTCACCAGACAGTGGCTGCACCTCAGGTTACATCTCTCGGTCACATAGAGCCATAGCTCGTCCAGCCTTTCAGGTGCAAGGTATGAGGCCCTGCCGGGGTAGGCGGCGCGGGAGATGGGCCTATCACCCACTATGCCGCATCTGATGCACTCCCTGATGAAGCGCCGCAGATCCTCCTTGGAATATTCCCCGGAAAAACGCCGCACCACCTCATCTGCCCGCTCTCCGCTGGCAATACCATCGAGGACAGCCGCCCCATGGCTGTTCACGGCAGCCCAATTAGGGGCCTCTGGATCTATGAAAAGGACCACATCCCCCTTTTCAACCTTATATAAACCTGGCTTGTAAAGCTGGAAATCCATTTCAGACGACCACCGGGAAGCTGCTCCATAAGGCATAATGCCATCATCATATAAATTATTTCTCTCGAAAGAGAAGGGCTGGCATCCGATACATATATATCCATTACAGGAGCAGAGTATTGGCAGGTGATCTCGATGTCAGAGGGAAGCGAGAGGGTTGAG
>RFHW01000099.1 GCA_003695745.1 Methanobacteriota archaeon
CATGGGATCCCTGATCTGGTTGAATATGGTGAGGGCGTCGCTGATCGTGGAAAGGGCGAGGCCGCTCTCACCCCTGTTCACATAGGCCTTTGCCGAGACGAGATAGTCCCGTATGAGGGCAAGCTGGACCACCTCCTTTGAGCCACGGCCTCCGAACTCAAGGGTGCGGGCGCCGAGGTCGAAGCTGTGGCCCTTGCCGAAGGCCTCGAAACCGCCTGTGTTGTCCATTATGGCGATGCCGAAGCGATAGGTCCTTGCAGTGTCGAACTGCACGTCATCGTCGTGGTCCGTCTTCAGCTTCCTCTTGAACTCCACGCTCCATCTGCCGTCCTTCCACACGCCCCTGCCTATGATGTCCGCCCTGCTCCCAGAGGGCTCGCCGATTATGTAGCCGGGCACGACCATCCCCTTCTCCAGATCCCCCTCTTTCAGCTCCACCGCCTCACCTGCGTCTATCTCGCTCTGCAACAGCACATAGGCGTCCCTCTCATCGTCAGGATCGGGCTCAAAATACCTCGGGCCGTCGCCTGCCTCGTTGATGTTCCTCCTGTATGCCGCCGCGCCCTCATCGTTGTGGTGCCCTGCCTCCAGCGCCTCGCGGGTGTAATCCTCGATGATGGTGTCGTCCATCCACTGGTCGTCCAGGTAGCCTGCCGGGTTGGTCCTTGAGGCCTTCCAGTGCCATACATCGCCCTTCTCCTCCGGGCCGTTGGTGTGCATCCGGTCGCCGTGGCAGAGCATGGCGCAGCCTGCGATGTCAAAGCCCTCTATGGAGGAGTCGATGTTCCAGATGAAGCTGAGCCTGTCCTCATCTCCAGAGGAGAGCCACCCCGTGCCGTTGTATGTCCAGAGGTTCTTTGTGACGCTCTCAGTGGGGTCTTCCCATGAGACAAAGAGGTATATGTAGTCCTCGTCGTAGAGGGCCTTCAGGCTCACATCCACCCTGCCGATGCTCCCGTCCTTTGCAAGGGTGACGAACTCTGTGGCGCGGGACCACGCCGGCTCGCTGGCAACGCCGTCGATGGTGATGGGCTCATCTATCCTCTCAGCCGTCAAGATGGTGCTCTTCTGCTCCACACCATAGGCTGAAGCCGCAAAGAAGGCTGTTGCAACCAGCAGGGCCGCAAGAAGACCGCCCGGCTTCCCATACATGGCTTAACATCCTCTTCATCAGATATATTGATTTCGGGGCAGGGCCCCTCACTCTGGCTCGCGGGTCACAGGCAGGCGCACGGTGAAGGTGGTGCCCACACCCTTCTCGCTTGACACCTCTATGGTGCCGCCATGGCCCTCAACGATCTGCTTTGAGAGGGCGAGGCCGAGGCCGATGCCCTTCGTCTTGCTTGTGAAGAGGGGCTCAAAGACCCTGGGCAGGTCCTCCTCAGATATGCCGACCCCGGTGTCCGAGAAAGTGATGGAGAGGTTCCCGTCATCCTTCCCTGTGGTAATGGTGAGTGTGCCGCCCTCCGGCATGGCCTGAAAGGCGTTGACTATGATGTTTGTAAAGACCCGCTCCATCTGGTCAGGATCGGCCAGTATCTTCGGCAGCCCCCTTCCATACCTTCCCACCACCTCTATGTTGGCAGGGGGCTTCAGCCGTTTAAGGGTGTCCTTCAAAAGCCTGTTGATATCGGTCCTCCGGAGCACCGGCTCTTTACCGCTGGAGAAGTCCAGCAGGTCTGTGATGATCTTGTTCGATGTGGCGAGCTCCTGATCGAGGATGCTCAGGTGCTTCTTTATCTTCTCATCTGACTTGCCAAGGCTCATCCTGAGATAATAGCTCACGTTCTTGATCACGCCCAGGGGGTTTCGAAGCTCATGGGCCATGCTCGCCGCAAGCTGGCCGATAGAGGCAAGGCGCTCTGACTTGAGAAGCTGCTCCTGAGACCTGCGAAGCTCCTCCATCTTCGATTCAAGCTCCCTGCCATAGTATTCAAGGGAGCTCAGGGTATGGTCGATCTCGTTGAAGCCGATCCTGCCTATGTAGAGGGCGAGGAACATCCCCACGGCCCAGATGAGGGTCACATACTCGCTTGTGGTGAAGCTGAAGCTCTGAAGCAGGGGTATCTTGAGCAGGGCGCCGAGGCGGCCCATGCCCTCAAGGAATATGGGCGATATGATGAGGATCATGAAGATGGAAAGCGCCCGGAACTCAGGCCGCTTCACGATCCGAAGCATCCTCAGAAGGGCGAGGAAGGCGATGAAGGCGAGGGTGATGAAGGCGTAGACGCCGAACCTGCCCCAGAGAACCAGTATCCTGAGGGCGAGGGTGGCCTCAGGAGGCTCCCTCTTACCCTGAAAGGTGAGTATGGCAAGGTCCACATTCTCAATGAGCCTGTTTATGTTCTCAAGGCTCGGATCCCTTCTGGAATCCACGAAGCCGTTCCTGATCTTGATGAAGAGCTCAGGGTCCAGGTCTGCCATGGGATCCCTGATCTGGTTGAATATGGTGAGGGCGTCGCTGATCGTGGAAAGGGCGAGGCCGCTCTCACCCCTGTTCACATAGGCCTTTGCCGAGAC
>RFHW01000015.1 GCA_003695745.1 Methanobacteriota archaeon
GCCCTGGCCCTTGCGGCAGGGTCGCTTGACTTGAATATGCCAGAGCCCACGAAGACGCCGTCTGAGCCGAGCTGCATCATCAGCGCAGCGTCTGCCGGTGTTGCGATCCCGCCTGCCGCGAAGTTCACCACAGGCAGCCTGCCGAGCCTCCTTGTCTCCAGAAGCAGGTCCAGCGGGGCTCCAAGCTCCTTCGCCTCGGTGTAAAGCTCATCCTCGTCCATGCTCTGCAGCCTCTTGATCGCCCCCATCACGGCCCGCACATGGCGCACAGCCTCCACCACATTCCCGCTGCCCGCCTCGCCCTTGGTCCTTATCATGGCAGCGCCTTCAGAGATCCGTCTGAGCGCCTCGCCAAGGTCCCTGGCGCCGCACACAAAGGGCACCTTGAACTTCCACTTGTCAATGTGGTTGTGCTCATCGGCAGGTGTGAGGACCTCGCTCTCATCGATGTAGTCAACGCCAAGGGCCTCCAGTATCTGGGCCTCCACGAAATGGCCGATGCGCACCTTCGCCATCACCGGGATCGTGACCGCATCCATGATCTCCTGCACCTTCTTTGGATCTGCCATGCGCGCCACACCTCCCTCGGCCCTGATGTCAGCGGGCACACGCTCAAGGGCCATCACCGCAACAGCCCCGGCCTCCTCGGCCACAGCGGCCTGCTCAGCTGTGGTCACATCCATGATCACCCCTCCCTTTAGCATCTGCGCCAGCCCCTTCTTGAGCCGGGGGGTCCCTTTCTGCCTTGCCATGTTCCAATGGAATTGCATTCCTGACTCATAAGATTTTCTATCTCCTAAAGGCTTAAATCCTATGAGAGACCAGTTGGACTGTGATGGCCATGGGGAAAGAGAGCGTGAAAATAAGCTTTACAGTGCCGGAATCCATAAAGGGCGAGATGAGAGAGCGCGTGGAGAAAGGCGAGTACAAGAGCCTTTCAGACCTGATGCGGCGTGCAGTGTACCGGCTCCTTGACGAGGAAAGGGAGGATATCCTGAGGGAGAGGAGCTTCAGGCGGTTTATTGAGGAGCTGAGCTGAGGCCCTTGTCTATTCAGAGACGGTGACCGTCACCTTGCAGCGGGCAACGCTCTCTGTCTTGTTCTTCTCCAGACCCTTCTCCTCCCGGAAGCCCCGCGCCCAGAACTGGGCCCGTATCTCACAGAGATAGGTGTATGTGCCCGGGGTGGCGGGCGTCCTGATGGACCGGACCATGGCCCCGTCCCCGCTCTGGAAGTTATCCTCATCCTGCAGATACTCCATATACCTCTTCTCATCATCGCCGAGGAACTCTGGCTCGTCCTCGCCGAAGTGCTTGTAATCTGAGTGGATGACCTCCCCCTTCTCATCTTCGATGGTCATATAGAAATCCCAGTCATTCAGCCGGGTGTCGCCCTCCTCAGCCCACCGGTATGTTGCTGAAAAGACGATTATCACCGGTGAGGAGGCCTTGGCATCCACATGGACCTCCTCCTGCTCAAAGACCGCCTCCGTCTTCGTTGGAGTGGCGATGAGCCTGCCTGTGATCTCCACCTGCTCCGGCGCGCCTGTCATTTAATCCCTTATCCCCTCCTGCTTAACCATGAAGATCGCCTCTCCATCGGGCAGGTTCGGGGAGTCAACAAGCCTTGCAACCCTCTTCCCGCCCTTGGACTTCCTTAGATAGAGCCTGAAGGTGGATGTGTGCCCCACGATGTGCCCGCCGATGGGCGCTGTGGGGTCTCCGAAGAAGATATCGGGCTTGGCCATCACCTGATTCGTGACGATCACCGCCAGGTTGTTCAGGTCTGCCGCACGCTGAAGGGTGTGCATATGCTGGTTGAGCTTCTGCTGTCTGCTGGCAAGGGTGCCCCGGCCTGCATAGTCCGATCTGAACTGGGCCGTGAGGGAGTCAACGATGATCAGGCCCACCTCACCGCTCTGGGCTATCTCAGCGGCCTTCTCGGCCCACAGTATCTGGTCGTCCGAGTTATAGGCCCTTGCCACCTGGATCCTTTCCAGCGCCTCATCGGGATCCAGCTCCAGACCCTCTGCCATCTGTATGATCCTTTCAGGGCGGAAGGTGTTCTCAGTGTCTATGAAGATTGCGCCCCTGCCAAGGCCGCCCTTCTCCTCAGGGAGCTGCACGTTGACAGCTGCCTGATGGGCTATCTGCGTCTTCCCGGAGCCGAACTCGCCGTAGAACTCTGATATGGCCTGCGTCTCGATCCCGCCTCCAAGGAGATTGTCAAGGGCCGAGCTGCCTGTGGAGATCTTCTTCACGCTCTTACGTTTCTCAAGCATCTCCCTCCCTGTTCTGAACCGGATGTCCAGGGACTCCTTGGCGGCCATGATTATCCTGTTGGCAGCCGCCTCCCCGATGCCCACCGCATCCTTCAGCTCAGATGCGCTTGCAGCCGCCACCGAGCTGACCTCCCTGAACCCTGCGTCTCTGAGCTTCTCAGCGGTTGTCGCGCCCACACCAGGGAGGTCCTCAAGGGATATGGCCTTTCCACCGGACATGAATAGAGATTAACCAATCACATATAAAAAACATGCCCTGCCATCCCCCCTTTGAAGCATTGCAATATATTTATATGATTGAACAGAAAGATTTTTAGCATGAGGCAGCTGCGGGCGGTCATTGCAATCAGCGTTCTGCTGGGGGTTATATCCCTGTCCATACCTCTCAGGTTCTACGGGGTCATGTCCAGCATCTATGATTCGCTCACCCCGCCGCCCTTTAACTTTGCTGTTGTGAGGACATTCACCTTTGTCTTCGCCCTCCCGGCAATAACGCTGATCCTCATGGGTGTGGCCCTCTACTATGTTGTGGAGAAGCTGGAGAAGGTGGCGGAGCTGGAGGTGATAACAGAGCAGGGCGAGGATGTGGGGAGGCTCAAGAAGATAAAGCTGGAGAGGGAGAGGATGGAATCCATAGTCACCGAGAAGGGGAGGGAGATCGAGAGGGAGGACGTCCTTGCCGTGGACGACACGATCATCGTAAAGACCTCTGCAAGCGAGTTTGAGGGAAAGGAGGTCTATACAGAGGTGGGGGTTTTCCTGGGCTATGTTTCCAAGGTGAATGTGGATGAGAACGAGGAGCCCACGAGCATCGAGGTGGAGAGGAAGGGCAAAAAAAGGGAGATAAGCGTAAGGGACGTGGTGAGCACAGAGAACGTTGTCATAGTCAGGGGCTAAGCCGGACCACAGCCTCTCCTTATCCTGAGCACATATCTTTGCAGGGCCGATTCGATCTCCTCTCTCTCCGGGAAGGTGGTTTTAAGCTCCCCCTCCAGGCGGCTTGCGTCTGTGAAGGTCCCCACAACCCTTCTGCCGGCGGCGGCTATCTCCTCCTCGACCTTCCTTCCGAATCGGTTTCCGAACATCCTGAAAAGGGGGTATTTGGTGATCCCGTTTGCGCCTGCAAGAAGGACTATGCCGATGTTGGGGAGCTGGTCTATCCATGTGCCGGCGGTGATCCTCAGCCGCGGGAACCTGAGGCGCAGGGCAGCCGTCACACCGGCCTGATAGAGGGAGGGAGGAGGCGGGGTGTCGGCAAAGGGGGTCCCAGGATGGGGGTTGAGGGTGTAAAGGGTTATCCTGTCGATCCTGTGCCGCTCTATAAAGTCCATGAGCGCCGGCAGGTCCTCTGCAGACTCGCCGAGCCCGAGTATTATGGTCATCCCGGTCTTGAGCCCGATCTCCTTTGCGCTGTCAAGCATGGCCTCAACAGGCTCAAGGGGCTTCCCGGGGCAGACCACCCTGTGGAGCCCTTTGTTGACGGTCTCCACAGAGCCCACAACACCTTCAACAGACTCGTCAAAGCCGCTCATGTCCTCTCTGGAGAGGATGCCTGTGTTGAGCCAGATGGGCTCGCCCACGATTTCATGGACCTTCCGGGCCATCTCCCTGATCTCTCCAATGGGATAGACGCCGTATCCTCCGGCGAGAAAGGCCACCTTCCAGCCGATGCGCCGCAGGAGCTCTGCCTCCGCAAGGATGCTTGAAGGTCTGCGCCGGGCCCTCTTACCATCCCTGATCCTCTCTTTCTGGGTGGACATATAGCAGAACTGGCAGCTCCCCTTTTCACAGTACCACGAGAGGAAGATGGCCCGTTCAAGAAAGACCTCCGGGCCGTGGACCTGCCTTGTCTTTTTATCCGCCCTTTTTATGGCCTCAAGGAGGGCCTGAGTGTCTGAGAAGATCTCCCTGCAGTCTTCAGCCACAAACAACACCAAGTATCCTTCTCAGCTTTGAGACCACCTCATCAGGGTCTCTGCCCAGTACCCGTATCATGGGCTCCTTGCCAGCGCCGCCACGGTCGAATATGAGGTCCGGCACCCTGCCCAATCTCCTGACCGCCTCTTTCGTGCCCCATTCCATGGTGCTCTCCACCTGCTTTGGCTCATCGCCCCTGTCAAAGGAAGAGATGGCAAAGCCTCCTGCGCTTTCAAGGGCTTCAACGGTCTCTGGCCGGTATTTTATGTTCGCCGCCGCCCTCACCCTGCCATCAAAGCCCATCGCCGCCAGAACAACCCTCGCCATATGCCTGGAGGCCCCGTACTCAACACCTCCCACAGCCCGGACCATCTCGCCCACCCTGATAATCCGCCCGGTCACGGCTGCAACGTCCTCCAGAGACACGGCGCCTTTCCTTGCATGGCAGATGTTCATACCCACCTCAGGCATAAGCCGGTGAAGCCCCTTCATGGCCTCAAGCTCGCTCACAGCCTTCCTGAGAGCCAGCCGCACAGGGTCGTATCCCTCTTCGAAGGATGTCCGCGTCTGATTTACAACATTTACGCGTCCTTTGCCGGGGCGATAGGCGGTCCCCAGCGCACCTCTTATGAACGCCTTGGAGTTGGAAAGGGCGTCCACCAGGTCAAAGCCCATGGCAAGATTTGCCGTTATTGCAGCGGAAAAGGTGCATCCAGAGCCATGGAAACTCCCATCCAGAAGCTCGCCGGGGAAGATGTGGAATTTCCTGTCAGCATACAGCAGGTCAGTGGCGTTGAGATGGCCGCCCTTTATGACCACGCCGCATCCTAACCGGGATATCCTCTTGCAGGCCTCTTTCATGTCCTCCAGACTTGAAATCGCCATTCCGGAAAGGATTTCAGCTTCATAAATATTTGGCGTGACAACCGCTGCCTTCGGCAGAAGCTCCTCTTTCAGGGTCTCAATCGCATCCTCAGCGAGCAGCCTGCCGCCAGACTCGGATACCATCACAGGATCCACCACAAGAGGGTAGTCCCCCAGATTCTTTGCAACGGTCCTGATTGTCCGGGCAGTGGAGAGCATACCTGTCTTTGCAGCGCCGATATCGAAATCCTCGCGGAGGGCGTCAAACTGCGCCTCAATGAACCGGGGGCTCACATCCAAGACACCCTTCACTGCAGATGTGTTCTGAGCGGTGAGAGACACTATCACAGAGAGGCCGTGGACACGATGGGCTGCGAAGGTCTTGAGGTCCGCCTGCACACCGGCGCCTCCGCCAGAGTCAGAGCCCGCTATGGTGAGAGCCAAAAAAACCATATATATCTAATACAAAGTGAGTGATATATAAAACATGAAGCCGAGGTGTCAGAGTGGCTATGTACCCGGCTGCAGACCCATCTTCTGCCAGGAAGAAAGGGCAGAAACCGGATCACGGGAGTTCAAATCTCCCCCTCGGCTTTTTGTCAC
>RFHW01000100.1 GCA_003695745.1 Methanobacteriota archaeon
AGGAACCCCTGTGCCCAGTTGAGGATGGTCTCTTTCTTCATGACCTGCTTCACGAAGTCAAGGGGCCTGTCCGTATCCGCATATTGTGTCATGAGCTCCGGGATCCCCTCCTCCTTGACGAGCCTGAAGAGCTGGTCCAGCTCACTGTCCGATGCTGAAGCAAGGAGGTTCTTCAAAAAGAGGTGCGCCATGAGCTCCTTCTCAAGCTCGGCCCGCCACCTCTGATCATACTCACGGCTAAGGAAGTCCTTTGAAAAACTGTTTTCCTCTATCGCCCGCGCCGCAGCCCGCGCCGCAGCCCTTGCGCATATCCCGCCTGTCACCACGCCCCCGCCTGTGCTTGCCTTGGTCTGCCCGGCGGCATCGCCAACGAGCATCACCCTGTCGGCAACGGTTGTCTCCAGGGGGCCGCCCACAGGTATGGCGCCGGTGTTGAGCTCAAGGATGCTCTTTGAAGGGATCTTTTTGCCGGCCACAGGATGCTCTTTCATAAAACGCCTGAGAAGCTCACCGGGGGTCGCACCCCCGCCTCCGCCTGTCCCCACCCCTATCTCACAGACCTCTCCCTTCGGCAGTATCCAGCCGTAGAAGCCCGGCGCATATCTCCTGCCGAAGTAGACCTCTGCCACGTCCTCCTCCACCTCGGCCTCCGGGACCTCCACCTGAAGGGCGGAGACAAAGGCGGTCTGTCGCTTGAGCCCAGCCCACTTCGCCACATTCGAGCCAGCGCCGTCTGCGCCGATCAAAAGCTTCGCTTTCAGCGTCTTCTCCAGGCCCATCTCGTTTACCTTGAGATGGATGGCGCCGTCTACTTTCAAACCCGTGGCATGGCTCTTGAGCCTGATCTCCGCCCCGGCACGGACAGCCTCCTTGGCAAGCTCCTTGTCAAAGAGCTTGCGCTCCACCACACGGGCCCGATCCTGCCTTGAGTAGGCGAGGAAATCCTCCCCGCCGGGGGAGTAGAAACGCCCGCCCCTTATGGTGGAGCATATGAGGTGGTCCCTGACCCTGACGCCGAGCTGCTCCAGACCCCGGATGCTGAAGAGCCCGCTGCACTTCACAGGATAGCCTATCTCCTGGCTCTTCTCGATCACACAGACATCCAGCCCCTCCATGGCAGCATCACGGGCAGCTATAAGCCCGGCAGGCCCTCCGCCGACGATCAAGAGGTCGTAATCCATGTTAATAGGGGCATACAAACGGCGTATATAAAACTGATGCCGCAAAGAGGGCTCAATCTATTTATATTGGCGCATGGAAAAATATAGGCATATGGAAAGCCGTGACCACGCCGGTATGGTGGCCGCCATCCTGACTGCGGGATATATAATCAAGACAGAGTCAGAGGCCGAGGACCTTGCCCGGACAGCGGAGATCTACCGGGATATTAAAAAACGCTATGAAGGGATGGCCGGCAGCGTGGAGGATGAGGAGCTGAGCCTGATGGCTGCGGTGCTCACAGCAGGGCAGATAGTCAACGCCTCCACAGAGGTGGCTGGAGTCGAGGCGGTTATGGATGATTTCACATGTACAAGAAGGATCCTCCTGGAAATGGAGAAGAGATATCCCGGCTTTCTCAGCGAAAAGGCGGAGCTCAACATCATCGCCTCTGTCCTCGTGGCAGGCCTGATAATCAACACCACAGACTGGGAGGAGGGCATAATGGACAATATGCTCGCCCTCAGAGATTGCAAGAATATCCTGAAGGGATAGGCTATTTCTTCTCAGCCGCAGAGAGCTCCCTTGCCGCGCCCCCTGTGCAGTAGTACTGCCATCGCAGCGACATGGCGCCGGTTATGGGGCAGCCGGGGCAGAGGCAGCCTTTCTCCTCTGTTATCTTGCTGCTTTTTCCTGTGGCGCAGAAGCCGTAGTCTGTCTCGCCTGTGCCGGTGTAGCTCGGACAGTTTCCGCAGAAGTTCTTGCAAACGCCTTTTACTTCCTCAATCTTATTTGCCCGCTCTTCCTCGGACATCCCGGCCATTGCAGCCATCTTCTCCTCAAAGGTCTCAGCCATATATATTCACATCCGCCGGTGTTCTATTGCTATGATGAATGGCATTGCTTTTATAATTTAGGGCCCTTTTGCCGGCCTCTGGCTCTCTCACCCATATATCAGGCGGGCAACGAGCAGCATGCTCCAGAGGAAGGCGAGGAGAAAGAGGGTCATAGCCCCCTTGATGAGCCCGCCCCTGTCCGTATATTCCAGCTCCTGTTTTTCAGATCCGAACCTCTGCTCATAGGCAGCTGCCTTCCTGTAGGCGTCATAGGTCATGAGGGCTGCGCCGATGAAGGTGCCCAGGCCGAGGGTCGCATATCCTGCAAAGACGATGATCACCGTGTATTTGAGCCCTTTGAGGCCCTCTCCATTGAGCCAGTATCCGGCAGGCGCAAGGATGGCCGTGGCCATAGCAATCCATAGGGGTCCGAGCCCATGTCTCTTCGCTCTTACAAGCCACAGCTCATAGGGGCGGGTCATAAACATGTCTGGGCCGCTCCATCCTGTTAACTCTTTCCATTATCCTGCTTTCCAAGCGGTCCATAACGGGGGGATGTTTCTGGAACAGCCTCCGGAGTGGGTTAAAGCTTAAATAGGATTAGCATCGAGAGGATGGGTATGGCATTGAATGTAAGGCTTATCACCCTCATAGGGGTCCTCCTTTTCCTCTTCACAGCCTATTATCTTGAGAAACAATATGAGAAGGGGGAGATATTCTGGATATACTCCCTGCTCTCAGCCCTCTTCGGGGTCTTCAGCGCATACACCGTTGTTGCAGAGCACCCTTCAAAACAGTACTTCATCCCTTTAACGGTGGTGACGGTGGTCATGGCGATCCTCTATTATCAGGCAGATGAGCCGGAAGGCGCTGCCACAGAGCCGGGTTGATGCCCATGGAGGAGCTCCATCCCCTTGAGGCAGGGGTCCTAGCTGCGCTGAAAGATGGTGACGGAGCCACGCCCGAGGACATAGCGGCAGCGGCGGAGCTGGACATAAACAGTGTGATGCGCGCCCTCAACTGGCTCTCCACAAAGGGGCTTGTGAAGATCGAGGAGTCCTTTGATGAGATCATATCCCTGGGCAGGGAGGGTGCGGAGTATGCCAGGAAAGGGCTGCCTGAGAGGAGGGCTGCAGAGCTTCTGAAGAGCGGGGATAAGAGTATTGCAGAGCTGCAATCGGCCCTGCCGTCCCACGAGGTTCCAATAGCCATTGGGTGGCTGAAAAAGAAGGGCATGGCAACGTTGGCGAAGGGCGTGCTCAGCCTGACAGATGCTGGCAGGGTGGAGGGGCCTGATGAAAAACTGCTTAAGGTGCTTGAAGCTGGCAGGGCAAGGCGTTCAGAGCTTCCAAAGGAGCTTCAGGAATGGATAAAGCCTCTTTCCACAAGGAAGGATGTGCTGAAGATCGAGGAGAGGATCGAAAGGAGGGTGTCCCTCACCGCGAGGGGGCGGGAGGTTCTGAAAAAAGGCCTTAAAGAGACAGGCGCAGGCCAGCTCACCCATGAGATGTTGAAGAGCGGCAGCTGGAAGGGGAAGAGCTTCAGACGATACGATGTGTCTGCAGAGGTGGCGGCGGCCCTTACCTCGAAGCTCCACCCTCTCACAAGGACGATCGAGGAGATCTCGGAGATCTTCGTCTCAATGGGCTTTCAGGAGATCGAAGGCCCTCTGGTGGAATCCTGTTTCTGGAACTTCGACGCCCTCTTCGTGCCGCAGGACCACCCTGCGCGGGAGATGCAGGACACCTTCTATCTTGAGAGGCCCGGGGAGGCAAGGCTCCCTGATGAGAGGATAATCTCAGCGGTGGCGGCGGCCCATGAGAACGGCGGCGGGACGGGCTCAGAGGGCTGGCGCTATAGGTGGAACAAGAGCCTCGCCTCTAAAACACTGCTCAGGACCCATACAACGGCGACCACCATACGCCATCTCGCCAGGAAGGAGCCGCTGCCCATAAAGGTCTTTTCCATAGGCCGGGTGTTCAGGAACGAGAGGATATCCTTCAAGCACCTGCCTGAGTTCCATCAGATCGAGGGGATCGTGGTGGGTGATGTGAATTTCAAGAACCTTTTGGGCATTCTCAGGGAGTTCTATGCCCGGATGGGCTTTGAGAAGATTCGTTTCCGCCCGGCCTATTTCCCCTATACAGAGCCCTCCCTTGAGGTTGAGGTCTATTTTGAGGAGAAGAAGAGCTGGATCGAGCTTGGCGGCGCCGGCATATTCAGGCCGGAGGTCTCGGAGACCCTTGGCATAGAGCATCCTGTGCTGGCATGGGGCCTCGGGCTTGAGAGGCTTGCAATGCTCAGGCTCGACCTCACAGACATCCGGATGTTCTACCGGAGCGACATCGACTGGCTCAGAGGCCTGCCCCTGTAGATCTGACCATGCAAAGAAAGTACGTCACCTTTTCAAAGAACGTTTTCATCCCCCTCACAGATGCCTGCAGGAACCGCTGCAGCTACTGCGGCTTTCGCTCTGACGCCCCCACGATCATGGGCCGGGATGCCGTGCTGGAGCTCCTGAGGAGGGGGTCTGCGGCAGGCTGTAAAGAGGCGCTTTTCACCTTCGGCGAGGCGCCGGAGGTCTATCCTGAGATAAAGGCGAGGCTTGAGGAATGGGGCTATGAGAGGGTGATAGACTATCTCTATGACCTCTGTCTCGACGCCATAGACATGGGGCTTCTGCCGCACAGCAACCCGGGTGTAGTCACAAGAAAGGACCTTGAGCTCCTGCAGGATGTGAACGCCTCCATGGGGCTGATGCTTGAGTCTTCAAGCCCGCGGCTCTGTGAGGAGGGCATGCCCCACGAAAAGAGCCCGGGGAAGCTACCGAAGGCAAGGCTTAAGGTGCTGGAAGAGGCCGGCAGGCTCGGGATACCCTTCACAACCGGTGTTTTAATCGGTATCGGCGAGACAGAGGAGGAGGTCAAGGAGTCCCTCCAGGCCATTTGGAGGGTCCATGACAGACACGGCCATATCCAGGAGATCATCATCCAGAACTTCAGGCCGAAATCAGGGACCCCTATGGCAGGCTATCCTGAGCCCCCTCTGTCCAGGCTCATAGACGCCCTTGAGTATGCGCGGGAGCTCTTCCCGGATACAGGGCTGCAGGTCCCGCCCAACCTGAATCCCGGCAGGATGGGCCTGTTCCTCCGCCACGGCGCAAACGACTTTGGCGGCATCTCGCCGGTGACACCGGATTTTGTTAATCCCGATGACAGATGGCCAAGGGAGGGGCATCTCCGCAGGGCGGCTGAGAAGGAGGGATACCGTCTGCGGGAGAGGCTTCCTGTCTACCCGGGATTCATTGCCTTCGTGCCAGAAAGGTTAAAAACCATTGTGGCAAGCTATGTGGACAAGGACGGTTTTGTGAATGCTGCTCGTTGAAGAGGAACTCAGCGGTATCCTTGAGAAAAGGCTCTCAGGAGGGAGGATATCAAAGGAGGAGGCCTATAGGCTGCTCCTCTCCGGATCCCTCTTTTCCCTTGGAGAGGCGGCAGACCGTCTGCGGGAGAAGAGCTGCGGGGACAGGGTCTCCTACGTGGTCAACAGAAACATCAATTTCACAAACATCTGCACCGGCAGCTGCAGCTTCTGCGCGTATCGCGTGAGAAAGGGGGATCCATCGGGCTACCTCATGTCCCATGAGCGGATACTGCGTCTGGTGGAGGAGGCTGTGGCAGTTGGAGCCACGGAGGTGTGCATACAGGGCGGCCTGAACCCTGACATCGGCATAGACTACTACACCGGGATGCTTGAGACCATCACATCCAGCTTTGACATCCACATCCATGCCTTTTCGCCCATGGAGGTCTTCTACATGGCTGAGAAGAGCGGCCTCGGCATAGCTGAGACCCTCAGGCTTCTGAAGGAGAAGGGGCTTGGCTCCATGCCCGGAACCGCTGCCGAGATCCTTGACAGAGAGGTGCGGGAGGAGATATGCCCCCGAAAGATAACCGCTGAGGAGTGGGTGGACATAGTAAAGACCGCCCACCACCTCGGCATACCCACCACCGCGACCATGCTATACGGCCACGTGGAGCGGCCTGAGCACAGGATAAACCACCTTGACATCATCCGCAGGATACAGGACGAGACCGGCGGCTTCACGGAATTCGTGCCCCTTTCATTCGTCCATTACAACACGCCCCTTGGAAAGGCGAATCCAGAGGCCCACGGCGCGTCCGGACTGGAGGACCTCATGGTCCACGCCATATCAAGGCTCTTCCTCGACAACATACCCAATATACAGGCGTCGTGGGTAAAGCTGGGCTGGAAGCTGGCGCAGACAGCCCTTTTCTTCGGCGCCAACGACCTGGGCGGCACCCTTATGGACGAGAGCATAAGCCGGGCGGCAGGGCAGAAGGTGTCAATGATGGACGAGGCTCAGATGCGAAGGCTGATAGAGGATGTGGGCAGAAAACCGGCTAGGCGCGACACATTATACCGGTTTCTGGAATAAGGGTGTTCAAGTATGAAGATACGCTCTGAATGCATGCCCTGCCTCTTTGACAGGGCGAAGTTCGAGTGCGACCTCGCCTTTGGAGACGACGAGGCCGGGAAGCTTGAGGCGCTCATGGAGGTGGCCCGCTTTGCAGCCCGGAACATAGACCGGGAAACGGTCCCGGCCTTCATCGGGACAGAGCGCGGCAGGATCATCTCAAGGCTGAGCGGTGTGAAAGACCCCTATGCTGGCCTGAAGGCCGTGAGCAACAGGGCCGGCGAGGCGATCCTTCCAGAGGCAAAACAATATTATCAAAGGGCAGGGGACGGGCTCTTTGCCCTGCTGAAGATCGCTGCGGCTGCCAACAGCATGGAATACGGTGTGCGGGGCCATGAATTTGACCACGACCACTTCAGATCAGAGTTCGCGGCGATCCTTGGGGAAGAGGTTTCAGGCAACCTGGAGAGGGTGAAAGAGCTGCTCGGCCGCTTTGACAGGGTCCTCTACATCCTTGACAACGCCGGCGAGGTGATAATCGACAGATTCGTGGTGGAGGAGCTTGAAGGGATGGGAAAGGAGGTGATTGTATCGCCGAAGTCAGAGCCTGTCATAAACGATGTCACGGCTGAGGAGCTGAGAGACCTTGGATTTGACATGGAGCGGGTCGTGCCCTCCGGCAGCTTTGTGGGCGTCTCCCTTGACGAGGCGCCGCAGGACTTCAAAGACCTCCTCTTCGACCCTGAGGTCCTTGTCATCGCAAAGGGCATGGGCAACTACGAGACCCTCTCAGAGTTCGAGGACAGGCTCAAAGGCAGGCTCATATATGTCTTCAGGGCAAAGTGCCTGAGCGTCGCAGACAGCGCCGGCGTTGAGCGGGGCACGCTGGTCATCAAGGCAGTGTGACAGGGTGATGGGGATGCGCTTTGCAGTGGACGCCATGTTCGGCAGGCTTGCACGGTGGCTTCGCATGAGCGGCTATGACACCCTCTATGATGTGGAGCTCAAGGACGGACGGCTCATCATGATGGCGAAGGAGGAGGGGCGGGTCCTGCTCACAAGGGACCGCGACGCCTATGGAAGGGCTGTGAAGGAAGGGGTGAGGGCGGTGTTCATATCAAGCACAGATTTCAGGGAGCAGCTCAGGCAGATGGAGGAGCTTGGTGTCATATTCAGGGAGACGCCCGAGCACGCGAGATGTCCCTACTGCAACAAAGAGCTTGTGAGGGCAGACAAAAAGGATATAAAAGCAAAGGTGCCAGAGAGGGTTGGAGAAGCATATGATAAATTCTGGACATGTGAAGGATGCGGCAGGGTCTACTGGCACGGCGGGCACTGGAAGAACATCATGGAAACGCTGAGGAGCATTCGAAAAGATGGTTGAAGAGGTCTGGGTGGAGAAATATAGGCCAAAGAAGATCGAGGAGATCGTCGGGCAGGAGGAGGTGACAAAGAGGCTCTCCACATATGTGGAGGCAGGGAACATGCCTAACATGCTCTTTGCAGGCCCGCCCGGCATCGGGAAGACGACGGCAGCCCTGGCATTAGCCATGGAGCTCTTTGGAGAGGGCTGGGAGGCCAATTTCCTCGAGCTCAACGCAAGCGATGAGCGGGGCATAGACGTGGTCCGGGGCAAGATAAAGGAGTTCGCACGTACAAAGGCCCTGAGAGGCGGATTCAAGATCATCTTCCTTGACGAGGCGGACGCCCTTACGAAGGACGCCCAGAACGCCATGAGACGGAGCATGGAGAGATACTCCTCTGTGTGCCGCTTCATCCTCTCCTGCAACTACTCCTCCAAGATCATCGAGCCCATACAGTCCCGCTGCGCCCTCTTCAGGTTCAGGCAGCTCAGGGAAGATGCAATAAGGGACCGGCTCAGCTACATCTCCGGGAAGGAGGGCCTCACAATAACGGACGATGCAATGGAGCTCCTTTTGCTCTCCTCTGAAGGCGATCTGCGCAGGGCCATAAACATGCTCCAGTCCTCCTCTGCAATAAAAAAGGAGATAGACGCGGAGGTGGTGTCCGCCGCCACCTCTGTGGTCATGCCCGGGGAGATCAGGAGGCTTATAGAGCTTGCCATGAAAGGGGAGTTCATGGAGTCGAGAAAGCTCTTAAGGGAGCTGATCATGGGATATGGCGTTGCAGGAGAGGACCTGATAGCCCAGATACACAGGGAGGTCTTCAGGCTCTCTGTCCCCGATGAGATGAAGATCCATCTGGCAGGTGTGATAGGGGAGTACGAGTTCAGGATAGTGGAGGGCAGCAACGAGATAATCCAGCTTGAGGCCATGCTCGCGCAGTTTGCGCTGAAAGGTGGAAAATGATTATAGCGCATCTTTAATGTTGCATGGTGGTGGGTGAGAAGATAAACATTGGAGTGGATGTATGAGCGTTATAGACGCAGTCGGGGAGAAAACCATAAGGCTGTTTCAAAACAGGAAATTCATAGTGTTACTGCTCCTGATAGCTGTAGTGGGTGGTTTTGTAAAATTTTCAGATGGATTGAATCTGAATCCCTTTCAGAAAGACTTCGAGAAAATGACTTATCAGGAACATCTGGATGCGGCTGCAGATGAATTAGGCACAACAAAAAAGTTGAATTTATGGGATAAAGCAGTAGAGGCTGAAGAGCAAGGAAATTATGCAGTAGCTGAAAGCTATCTGGTGGAGTTCAAAAAACATTTGGAAAATGCTAAAGCACATGAACTTGCGGCAGCAAATGCGACTGACGACCCCGGAAAGAAAAAATTTGCCGAGTATAATGCAGAATCTACTAGGTATATGATACTCAAAATTGAAAAGAATATCGAACAAATTAGATATGAAGCTCAAGGAAATCATGAAGCCGAACTTAAAGCTAAAAACGAAGCCCATGAATATTTTTTAAAAGCTAATGAGTGGGCGGAAAAAGCAGATGAAATCAAGTTGGGGGTGGATAACGTATGAAAATATAGAAGAAGATAGAATTTAGAAAAATTGTTTTGCTGTATATAGTTATCGCATTGTTGTTGATTAATTTTTCTCATGTTTTTGCTGGTTTAGAAGATGACCCTGAAGGTTGGATAGATGAAAGGATGAATGCTCTCCAAGACCCTATCAATGAAGTAGTAAAAGGCGTTGCAATGGCAAGTGTCGGTGCTTGGCTGCAGTCATAATTTGAGGTGCTCTTTGAGGAGGTTGGAACTGCCAGCAACGAGATAATCCAGCTTGAGGCCATGCTCGCGCAGTTTGCGCTGAAAGGGAAAAGTAATTAACCGCTTTTTTCCAATCGAGGTCTATCTTCCGCCGAAGAGCCCGCCCATGAACCTCTTTATGAAGCTCTCCTTCGGGGCTGCAGGCGGGATGTATTTCTCACCTATAAGGTCTGCCGCCAGCTTCTTGATCGCCACCGCCGCCGGGGAATTTGGTGAGCGGAGCACCAGCGGCTCGCCAGCGGCCGATGACCGCCGGACCTCAGGATCATCAGGGACAGTTGCGATCACATTGGCCTCAAGGATGGTCTGCACCTCCTCCACGGTGAGGTCCGTTGTGTCCGTGCCTGCCCTGTTGAGCACCACGCCAAGGATGTGGGCGCCGAGCTTCTTTGCCACGATCTTCGTCTTCAGGGCGTCTGACATGGATGAGATCTCGGGGTTCGCCACAAGAAGCAGCTCCTGGCCCACCGCGAGGGACGTGATAGCGCTTTTGCCAAGGCCGGCAGGGGCGTCGAGGATGAGGATCTCCGTCTGCTTGAGGATCTCGTCAAGGACGTTCTCAAGGACGTCGGGGTCCGCCTTCCTCAACCCATCCAGGGATATCCCTGCAGGGATGATCTTCACACCGGCGGGGCCCGTGTATATGGCCTCGGTGGGCGATGCCTCTCCTGCAAGGACCTGATGGAGGGTGACGCTCATCCCCTCCATGCCGAAGAGAAGCTCCAGATTGGCCATCTCGATGTCGGCGTCAAGGATGGTCACGTCCTTCTCAAACTCGGCCAGGGCCACTCCGAGGTTTGCGGAGATGGTGGTCTTTCCCACGCCGCCTTTACCGGATGCAACTGTGATTGAGAGGCTCATCAATATACACCTACAGGATCCTGATTCCCTCTTTTGTGAATCCCAGGCGGAGGATATCCTTTGTGTGCTCCACACTCCGCATCTTCCTGATCTGGATGCCTGGTTTGTATATGAGGGGGTTTTCGATGTTCTGGAGATACATGAATATGACGCCGTCCACCATGAAGCTCTCAGGCTGGGTGATGAGCTCAGGCGAGAACTCTGCGGTGAGCAGGGTGAGCAGCTCAAGGCTCTTTAAGGTCACGAAGAAATCGTGGAGGAACTTGCGGTAGAGCTTCTCGTCGCTGTATGCATAGGAGATGGTTGTAATAGGGTCTATTGCAATCCTTGCCACATCCTCCTTCAGGGCGACGTTGGTCACAAGGTCAAGGGCGGTTGAGGGGCCCTCTGCGAATATGACCTCGCCAATGTCCAGGAACTTGATGGTCCCCTGTTTCACCAGCTCAGGATCGTAGAAGGAGTAGTTGGACATCATGGCCTGTATCTGGTCCACAGGCTCTGAGATCCCTGTTATATATATGCATTTCTCGCCCTGACGCGCCCCGTGGAAGAGGGACTGAAGCACAAAGGTCGTCTTGCCTGCGCCAGGCTCCCCAGCAACAAGGATCACCGAGGGGAAGGGAAACCCGCCGCCCAGTATCTCATCCAGCCCTTTTATGCCTGTTGAAACCCTTTTCATGTCAACCACATTTCCCAATGGAGATTATGAACCTCTTGCCTGAGATGTCCCAGGACCTTTTAAAAGGTTTATGGGCTCCCTTAATATATAACCCTTTTGCCCTTGTCTCGGCGGCGATATACCCTTCTTTTGCCTTTATATGGCCGGCATAGACAGGGTCTGCCACCTCTATGTTGGCTTCGATAAAGGCCTCCACATCAAGGTCCATCTCCTTTCGCATCTGCTGAATCCTTCTCACGATCTCCCGTGAAAGGCCCTCTCTTATGATGTCCTCGGTGCGCTCAAGGTCGATGAAGACCTTCCCGTGGTCGAAGTCCCTGCCCTCATACCTTTCAGGGTCTTGGAGGTCTTCAGCCTCTGCTGAGCTGACAACCACGATCTCAGGGGTGTTGGCCTGCGCCTTGGCAAGCTCCTCCAGCTCCTTAACAGCCCTCCCGGCGTCGCCCTCTGGCACAAAGACTATCCTTTTCACAGGCCACCGCCTCTTTATGCCCCGCTTCTCCCTCGCCGATGACACGGCCTCCACAAAGCTCCTGACAACGCTCATCTGCTCCTCAAGCGCAGGGTCTATGAGCCCTTCAACCGGCTCGATCCAGTCTTCAAGATGCACGCTTTCTGCGCCTCCGAAAGGCCGGACAAGGTTCCTGTGGAGCTCCTCGCTCAGATGGGGCGTTACAGGCGCCATGAGAATGGAGAGCCCCCTGAGCACTGTCCAGAGGGTGTGATATGCGGCGAGCTTCACAGGATCGTCTTTCTCGATCCATGTCCTCTGCCTGATAAGGGGTATGTACCACCGGCTGAGGTCGTCAAGGATGAAATCCTGCAGGGCCCGCGGGATGGCGTGGAGGTTCAGCGACTCAAAGGCTGCGTTCACCTCCTTCACAAGCCTGTTGAATCTGGAGAGTATCCAGAGATCCTCCTTCTTATAGTGCTTCCCGGCATCTTTAAAGGCGGAGGGGTCAAAGGCGTCAATGGACATGTATGTTGTGGAGAAGACATAGACGTTCCAGAGGATGTTGAAGGCACGCTTCACCACATCGATCTCCTCCCAGCTGAACTTGAGGTCATCCCAGGGCTTGTTGGCCCAGAGCACATAGAACCTGAGCACGTCCACACCGTATCTCTCCACAACCTCCTCGGGCGTCACCACATTGCCAAGGCTCTTGGACATCTTGTTGCCCTTCTCATCGAGGGTGAAGCCGTGCATGAGCACCTTCCGATAGGGTATCTCATCAAAGGCGAGGAGCCCGCAGCCAAGGAGCGAGTAGAACCATCCCCGCGTCTGGTCATGACCCTCGGCTATGAGGTCGGCAGGATACCAGCTGAACTCATCCTCGCGGGAGGGGTATCCGAGAGAGGCCCAGGCAGCGACGCCAGAGTCGAACCACACGTCAAGGACATCGGGCACACGGGTCATCTCGCCGCCGCAGCCGCATCTCAGGCGCACCTCATCCACATAGGGCTTGTGCAGCTCCTTCACAGAGCCGCCCCTTTCTGCAAGCTCGGATCTGGAGCCTATCACATCCATCCTGCCGCAGCCGCCGCAGATCCACACAGGAAGGGGTATGCCCCAGTACCGCTGCCGTGAGATGGTCCAGTCCCTGCTGTTCTCGATCCAGTCGCGGAAGCGCGCCGAGCCCGCCCACTCAGGGATCCACTCCACCTTCTCGATCTCCTCAAGCATCCTCTCCTTCAACGCCGTGATCTTGATGAACCACTGCTTGGTGCTCCGATAGATGATGGGGCTCTTGCACCTCCAGCAGTGGCCGTATCTGTGGGATATCTTCTTTGAATCGAGAAGCACGTCCATCTCCTGAAGGTCCTCGATTATCCTCCCGTCATCCTTCTTTGCTATGAGCCCTGTGTATTTCCCGCCTTCCTCTGTGAACCGCCCCTGCTCATCCACCGGGCAGATCGGTTTTATTCCGTAGGGCTCGGCAGCCTCAAAGTCCTCAGGCCCATGGCCCGGGGCGCAGTGCACAAGACCGGTGCCCTCCTCAAGGGTCACGAAATCGGCGAGTATCACCTGATAGGCCGGCCCTTCAGGCTCCACATTGATGTGCCCTGAAAGGGGATTTGTGTATCGCAGCCCCTCAAGCTCCCTGCCGGAAAGGGTCTCCAGCGTCTCATAGTTCAATCCGAACTCCTCCTTAAGCACATGGGCAAGCTCGGCCGCGATGATGAACACGCCCTCATCTGTCTTCACACGGGCATAATCAAAATCAGGATGGACCATGACAGCAAGGTTCCCGATAAGGGTCCATGGCGTGGTCGTCCAGATGAGGAGATACTCCCCCTCACGGTCTGCAAGGGGGAACTTCACATAGATCGATGTGTCGCTTCGATCCTGATACTCTATCTCCGCCTCGGCGAGGGCTGTCTCACACCTGGGGCACCATGTGACCACCCTGAAATCGTTTATGAGCAACCCCTTCTCATGGGCCTTCTTGATGGTCCACCACGCCGCCTCGATATACTCGTCATGGAGCGTCATATAGGGCCTGTCCCAGTCCATCCAGACGCCAAGCTCCCTGAACTGCCCTGTCATGATATCCACGTGTCTGAGCGCCCACTCCCTGCATTCGTCTATGAACCTGTCAACGCCGAGCTCCACGATCTCCTGCTTGTTCTTGAGATTGTGCTTCTTCTCCACCATCACCTCGATGGGCAGGCCGTGGCAGTCCCAGCCGGGCTGACGCCGCACATTATAGCCCTTCATAGTCAGATGGCGCAGCACTACGTCCTTCAGGATCTTGTTCCACGCCGTTCCCAGATGAATCGCTCCGGAGGCATAGGGCGGGCCGTCTAAAAAATAGTATCGCTCGCCCTTTTCCACCCTCTTCTTGGCCCTCTCATAGATCCCCTGTGCCTCCCAGTACTCGCGGGATTCCTTTTCCACCTTCTTCGGATCAAACCGCTTTTCAGCCTGCCCTATCATTCTGGTAAAGGTATAAAAGGGTGCTTTTAAATCTTTTCTATGATGAAGATCGAAGAGGGCGTCCTTCTCCTCACGGGGGCGAAGAAGAGGGAGATGACGGTGAGGGAGGCTGTGGAGATCATAGAGCTTGTCAGCCGGAACCCTGA